>CAMZGG010000021.1 GCA_947306345.1 uncultured Caryophanales bacterium | reverse complement strand
TTAGATGCACGGCCAATTATCACTTTAATCATGATTAGGCATTGATAGCTTCGATTACTAAGCAAGTATATGGTTGACGATGACCAATGGTCTTGTGTTCGTTAGCCTTTGCTTTGTACTTGAAGACGCGGATTTTTTTGCTTTTGCCTTGTTTTTCGACTTTGGCTGTAACTTTGGCACCTTCGATATAAGGATTACCAACTTTGAGAGCCTTGTCTCCGATTAGGAGCACTTTGTCGAGGGTGATTTTTGCACCGACTTCGGCATCGAGTTTTTCGACGTAGATTTTGCTACCAACTTCCACGCGAACTTGTTTTCCACCAGTTTCAATAATTGCGTACATAATGTCCCTCCTTTGTTTTAATCACTAAGTACTCGCTATTAAGGTACTTAATAAAGTTTCATAACCTTTTCTATGCGGTTGTAGCTAGTGAGGCGACAACGCATGTAATATAACATAAGTTATAAGAGCGTTCAACAATAAATTAAAGAAATTTTCATTAAGAAAATGCTTTAGAGTGAAGAAATGAATAGTATCCTGTTTGTCCGATAATCAGATGATCGAGAAGTTTAACCCCTATCTTTTCTGCTCTTTGGTTAACTTTTTCAGTGAATTTAATATCTAAATCACTAGGGAAAAGATGGTTGTTTGGATGGTTATGAATGAGGTAAAAATAGTAGCCATTATGGAGCACCAAAAGATTGATTATTTCACGTGTGGAAACAAACATTTCTTCCTCATTACCTTTATACAAAATCTTCTCATAGATGATTTGTTTATTCTTACCAAGAATAACTAAAACAAAATTCTCTTGGCTTTGACCCACTAATGAAAGAGCGTATCTCTGGTAAAGCGAGTCGCTATTTACTTCTGCTTTTTCCTCATAAACAAGACGGGTTTTCTCGTTCATTCTTTTCGCGATTTCAATCGTCGCTGCTAGCCTTAAAGCATTGACTCTCTTTAACCCCTTAAACGTGTGAAAATATTGATATGGTTTGTTGTAAAGAGCGCTCAATGTTTGCGCGTCATCTAAAACATCTTTAGCGATATCTAATGAGGAGTGTCCAACTGTTCCCACATTGATGATAAGCGCTAAAAGTTCCACATCACTTAATGTTTCAATCCCAAATCTAGCTGCCTTTTCACGTGGCTTATCTAGAGTGGGTAAATCATTTATCTTACCCATTAGTTCCAAGAGAACTTCCAACCACCAGGGACAGTGGCACTGCCTTTAGAGGAACGGAACAAACGATAGATCACTACCGCCATAATGGCGACACATAAAAGTGCCATGACAGCGGTCACTGTAATTGCTTCACCAACATAATGGTTTTGCATCTCTTCTTCGCTGAGTAATGTATAAGTCATAAAAAAAGACCTCCTTATTAATTAAATAGGGAGGTTTTTTCAAATTTGTCCGAAAATTATGCAATTTTTTTCTTTTTTTCTAATAAAACTTGTAAATTCTCTTGATGTTTGGCCAATTTCTCTCTTTCTAAGTTGATCTTGGCTTCAGGAGCTTTATTAATAAAGTTAGGATTATTAAGCATATTTTCGCAGCGTTTGATTTCGTTTTCTAAAGCTTCAATATCTTTATTTAACTTAGCGAGTAATTCGTCTTTATTAACGTTACTGGCGATATAAAGTTCCGCTTCGTTATAGATATGGCTTTCACCTTCAACGTGTTGATCTTTATTTAATAACTTCACTTCAGAGAAGGAGAATCTCTTAAGGTACGCTAAGAAACCATCAAACATTTCTTCTTTAATTAATAAAGATAAGTCGAGATTAGCGTTAGGCGCTAATTTGTTTTCAATCTTATAGTTTCTCACATCTCTAATTAAGTTGAACAAGAGATCAACTTGGTAATCTTTAGATTCATCCACTAAGTCGGCTTCATATTGAGGATAGCTTTCAAGCATAATGGACTCTAAGTGAGTTGGTAAAGAACAATATAATTCTTCAGCGATGAATGGAGTGTATGGATAGATGAGAAGAATGATATTCTTCAAGCACTTCAATAAGACCGCTTTTGTGGTATCTTTCACTTCTTCATTTTCGCTGTTTAGAGCGACTTTAGACATTTCTAAGTATTGTGAGCAGAAATCATCATAAACGAAGTTATATAAGTGGTTACTAGCCGCATTAAAGTCGTATTTATCCATATTCATGGTGACATTCTTAATTGTGGTATTAAGTCTATTGATAATCCACTTGTCTAAAGCAGACATCTTATCTAGAGATAATTTGTTTTCCTTATAGTCATCACCAAGGATGGATAACACGTAACGCGCGCTATTCCATATTTTATTTAAATAATTAGAAGCGGCTTGGACTTTCTCATCGATATATCTCATATCTTGTCCAGGTGTGCTGTTTGTGGTTAAGAAATATCTAAGAGCATCCGCACCATAATCAGCGATGACTTGGATTGGGTCAACACCGTTACCTAATGTCTTAGACATTTTACGGCCTAATTCGTCTCTAACTAAGCCGTGGATAACAACTTCTTTGAATGGTCTTTGACCAGTCATTTCTAAGCTTTCAAAAATCATTCTAGAAACCCAGAAGAAGATGATGTCATAACCAGTGACTAAGACGTCAGTTGGGAAATATCTTTCTAAGTCTGGCGTCTTGTTTGGCCAGCCCATTGTGGAGAATGGCCATAATTGAGATGAGAACCATGTATCAAGAACATCACTTTCTTGTTCCCAGTTTTCCATATCCGCTGGTGGATCCATTAAAACCTTAACTTCACCAGTATGCTTATTGTAATAAGCAGGAATACGGTGACCCCACCATAATTGACGGGAAATACACCAGTCTTCAGCTTTCTCCATCCATTGGATAAAGACCTTTTCAAATCTTTCTGGAACGAAGTTAACTTTAGTGGATTTCTTTCTTTGGTTGGCTAAAGCTTGTTCTGCGAGTGGACGCATCTTAATAAACCATTGTTTAGAAAGCATTGGTTCCACGACCGCGTTACTTCTTTCACTGTGACCAACTGGGTGGACGATTTCTTCTTGCTTAACAAAGTTACCTTCTTTTTTAATGTTTTCAATTAAGGCTTCACGGCAGACGAATCTATCCATGCCATTGTATTGACCACACTTTTCATTCATCGTGGCATCTTTATTAAAGATGACTGGCTTTTCTAAGCCATATTTCTCACCAATGATAAAGTCGTTTGGGTCATGGGCAGGTGTACATTTCATCGCACCAGTACCAAAGTCGATATCAACGTATTCATCACAGATAATTGGTAATTCTTCGTGATTAGCAGGGTTTATAACCTTCATTCCGTGATATTTTGTATATCTCTTATCTTTAGGATTAACGACCACACAGACGTCACCGAACATAGTTTCTGGTCTAGTTGTGGCAACGATTAAGGATTCATCACTACCAACGATTGGGTATTTGAAATAGTACATATAACCCTTGTCATCTTGGTGAATAACTTCGACGTTACTAAGGGCGGTCATCTGCACTGGATCCCAGTTGATAATTCTTTCGCCTTGGTAAATTAATCCTTTGTTATATAAGGTAACGAAGACTGTTCTAACAGCGTAGTTTAAGCCTTCATCGAGGGTGAATCTTTCTTTATTGTAGTCAAGGGCTAAACCCATTTGGGCCCATTGTTCATGGATGTGACTAGCGTATTCATCTTTCCAGCCCCACGCCCACTTCAAAAACTCTTCACGTGTGATTTTCGTCACGTCTTTACCCATATTTCTGAGCTTTTCCATGACTTTTGCTTGGGTAGCAATACCAGCGTGATCCATGCCTGGAAGCCATAAAACATCATAGCCTTGCATCTTCTTATAGCGGACAATAATGTCTTGAATGGTTGTGTCCCAAGTGTGACCAATGTGTAACTTACCAGTAACGTTTGGAGGTGGGATGACGATGCTAAATGGTTTCTTAGAAATATCACCACTAGCAAAGTAGCCAGCTTCTTTCCATTTCTGGTATTTTCCTTTTTCAACTTCAAGATGGTTATAACGTTTTTCTAACATAATAAGTTCTCCTATAAAATAAAAACGCCCTATCTAAGGACGCTTGTCGCGTGGTACCACCTTAGTTCGTAGAATCTTCTACGCACTTCATTAACCTATTTTCGCTAGGTAACGATTCCTCCAAAGCGACCTTCATCTACTTCTTCTATCGAGCTTCCACCATCCTCGATTCTCTATGAGAAGAGCTGTAGATTACTCCTCTTCTTCAACGGACGATAACATTATACTAAATTAAAGGCTATTCTCAATCCCTTTTTTCAAAAGAGATAAACTATCATTCTTTAGTATAGATGTGTAAAACACTTGCTCATTAACTAAGCCCATTTCTTTTAGGTACTTATTAAGAGCGGATTTCTCCTTTTGATTAACCTTATCGTACTTAGTGATGACAAGGGCAAAAGGAATCTTGTTTTCTTTAACGTATTCGACGATCTCAAGGTCGTCATCGCTAAGTTCTCTTCTAGCATCAAGAAGAATTAAAACGAGTCTTAAATCGCTGTTGTTTTCAAAATATGAAGACATCATCTCAGCGAATAATCTATCGAGATCAATGCCCCCTTTAGCGTAGCCATATCCAGGAGCGTCAACGAGATAAAATTGATTGTCTACATCATAATAATTTAATAAACGGGTATGACCTGGTTTACTACTGGTAAAGGCTAACTTCTTCTTTTGTGTTAAGGCGTTAATTAATGAGGACTTACCAACATTAGAACGCCCAACGATTAAAACCTCAGGTTTTTGCGCCTGAGGTTTTTCATTTCTATTCGGGCAAGATTTGATGAATGTCGCGTTTAGAAAGTTAATCATTGTACAAAGCTTTCCTTCACAGCATCTTCCACGGAAGACATAAAGACGATTTGCAATGTGTCTTTAACTTCCTTTGGAAGTTCATCAACATCTTTCTTGTTGTCTTTAGGAACAACAATTTTCTTAATGCCACTACGGAGAGCGGCTAAAGATTTTTCTCTTAAACCACCGATTGGTAAGGCTTGACCTCTAAGGGTCACTTCACCAGTCATCGCCACGTCTGGAGAAACAGGACGATGAGAGAGGCAAGAGATAATCGCACAAGTCATAGCAACACCTGCGCTTGGACCATCTTTTGGCACAGCACCTTCAGGGACGTGGATGTGAATATCGCTATTGACGAATAATTCAGGATCAACTTGGAAGGCTTCAGCGTTACTCTTGACATAGTCAAGGGCAATGCTCGCGCTTTCTTTCATAACGTCACCTAAGTGGCCTGTTAAGATGAGGGAACCTTTACCTTTGAAGTAGTTAACTTCGATTGGTAAGATATCACCACCATATTCGGTATAGGCTAAGCCAGTGACAACACCGACTTGGGCTTCTTTTTCTTTTTGTGTGTCTTCAAAGATTGGGACACCTAAGTATTCTCTGACTTTGTCAGTATTGATTGTGGTTAAGCCACAGTCTGGATTCTTAACAAAGTTAACCGCGACTTTTCTTAA
This sequence comes from uncultured Caryophanales bacterium, assembly GCA_947306345.1. Taxonomy (GTDB): domain Bacteria; phylum Bacillota_I; class Bacilli_A; order RFN20; family CAG-826; genus RUG14515. The sequence continues at coordinate 12,546 of CAMZGG010000021.1, read as the reverse complement.
GCAAGAGGCAATCTTTCTTTCAAGTTCACGGACACCCGCTTCACGTGTGTAGGAACGGATGATGTATCTTAAGGCATCGTCTTCAAAGACGACTTGTTCTGGTTTTAAACCGTTAAGAGCAATTTGTTTAGCCACTAAGTGTTCCTTAGCGATGTGCATCTTTTCAATCTCTGTATAAGAAGAGAGTTGGATGAGTTCTAAACGGTCTCTTAATGGACCAGGGATATTTTCTAAGTAGTTAGCGGTACAGATGAAGAGAACATCACTTAAATCATATGGTTCTTCAACGTAGTTATCGTTGAATTGATTGTTTTGTTCTGGATCAAGGACCTCTAATAAGGCACTAGCAGGGTCACCTTTATAGCTAGAAGCGAGTTTATCGACTTCGTCGAGTAAAAATACTGGGTTAGTGACTCCGGCCTTTCTCATGCCTTGAATGATACGGCCTGGTAAAGAACCAACGTATGTTCTTCTATGACCTCTAATTTCTGCTTCGTCAGAGATACCACCTAAAGAGCATTTGAAGAATTTTCTTCCTAACGCTCTAGCGATGGATTTACCTAAAGAGGTTTTACCTGTGCCTGGAGGGCCATAGAAACAGAGAATTGGGGATTTTAAGTTACCAGTTAATTTCTTGATGGCTAAGTATTCAACGATTCTCTTCTTTGGATTCTCTAAACCATAATGGTCTTCATCTAAGATGGCTTCGACGTGTTTAAGGTCTTCATCATCTTCAGTCTTTTCCCACCATGGGATGTTCATAAGGACATCTAAGTAGCTTTGAATCAAAGCGGCTTCTAAAGAACCTTGAGGCATCATATCGAACTTAGCAAGTTCGCTTTTAACTTTCTTTTTGATGTTTTCTGGATATGGATTCTTCTCTAACTTTTCTAAGATGGATTCAGGAGAATTGTTGTCATTAGTGACTTCGCCTAATTCCTTCTTGATGGCTTTGAGTTTTTCTCTTAAGAAATACTCTTTTTGGCTCTTTTCAGTGGATTCTCTCACTGAGTTAGCGATGTTTTCATCGATTTGAGCTTTGGTTTGTTCACCAGAGATGAGAAGTAAGATCTTCTCCATTAATTCATTAACGTTATTACATTCTAAGATAGCTTGCTTCTCTTCTGTAGAACATTGGAGATTGCTTGCTAAGATGTAGCATAAAGAAGCGGCATCCTTAACTTTGTTAACTTGGTTAAGAGTGGACTTATTTAATAACGATAAGACGTTTGGTAAATTGTTTAATTTATCAACAATGGCACGGATGATGGAATCATTAGTGATTTCATCCATCATTGGGACGTTGTCGATTGTGCCGTTAGCGACATAGTAGCCATTAACTTGGTCATAGGAGACATCGTTTAAAACGATTCTTTCCACGACATCAACACGCACTCTCACTAAATCGCCTTTTTCCACAATGGAAACAATACGACATAAAGTACCAACATGATAAATCGCATCGAAGTCGATAGTTTCATCATTAGGGTTCTTTTGGCAAGCGACAAATAATAAAGAGTCCGCTTGTAAATGAGCCGCGCGAATCGCATTAATGGAAAAACTTCTTCCTGCTTCTATTGGTTGGATAGTACTAGGAAAAAGCACGAAACTACGTGTTGGAAGTAATGGTAATGTTAATGTTTGGGGTCTATCGCTCATATAAATGACCTCCTTAATTTAATTAAATTACTTGTTGTTTTCGAATAAGAAGTTTTCGATCTTTTGCATAATTAGGTTATGACGGAATTGACCTAATTGTTGACCTAAAGCATTCTTGATTTGGTCGAGAGTCATATTGTATTGTTCCGCCATTTTGGAAAGTTCGAATTCTAATTCTTCTTCGGTGATGTTGAGTTTTTCTTTTTCACCAACAGAATCCATGACGAAGAATGATTCTAAACCTTTTCTAGCTTCTTCGGCTAATTGCTTATCTAAATCTTCTTCTTTGCTCTTAGTTAAAACTAAGTATTGTTCTAAATCGATACCAGATTGTTGTAATCTTTGTTCGAGTTGTTTTTTACGATTGTCTTTTTCTTCGGCAATGATTTCTTCTGGAATGTCGAAGGTAGAAGCTTTCTTGATTTCTTCAACTAACTTGTTAAGGTATTCTTGCTTTGCAGCAGCTTCTTTTTGCTTTAATAAAGCATCTTGTCTATTGGCTTTGAGTTGTTCTAAGTTTTCGACATTTGGTAAGTTTAAGTCTTTGATGAATTCTTCATCTAATTCTGGTAAAACTTTTTGTTTCACTTCGTGAATCTTGCAGTGGAAGACTGCATCTTTACCAGAGATTTCATCTGGACCATAGTTTTCTGGGAATTTGACTTTAACGTCAACTTCAATACCAGCGGAAGCACCGATTAATTGATCTTCGAAGCCTGGGATGAATGCACCACTGCCTAATTCTAATTCGTGGTTTTCAGCAGCACCGCCTTCGAATGGAACACCATCGATAGAACCTTCAAAGTCCATCACGACGATATCACCTTTTTCAGCTTGACCTTCTTTTGGCGCGATTGTGGCATATTGTTTTCTTAAGCCTTCGATAGCGGCATCGACTTCGTCGTCTTTAACTTCGACTTTACCATTGCCTAATTCATAGCCGGTATATTTGCCAAGATTGACTTCTGGACGAGTGGCCACAGTGACTTTGACTTCTAATTCGTCATCACTTAACTTTGTGACATCGAATGATGGTCTAGCAACTGGTTGAATGTCTTCGTTCTTAAGAATGTCTTCGTAGACTGGTTGTAAAATGTTATTGATCGCTTCGTTATAGACTTCCATTTGGTTAACGCGGCCCTTGAGCATATTGGCTGGGGCTTTACCTTTACGGAAACCTGGAACTGTGATGTTAGAAGCAACTTTGTTAAAAGCTTTTTCTTGAGCTTTTTTCCATAAATCTTTGTCCACATTGACTAACACTTCTGTATGGCAGTGTTCTAATTTGGTTACTTTTCTTTCCATGATTAATATTTATCCTTTCAAATGTGTGCGTGTATAAATATATCACGTGTGTAAAATAAAAAACAAGCAAAAGCGCTTGTATTTTCTTTAGAAAGAAGAGCAAATCTTAAAAATCTTCGAGATGCGCTTTAATTTTATTTACTTCTTCACGAACTCCTTCTTCGTTTAAGTTATATTTATCGCACATCTTTGCTAAGTCGTTATCTTTGCTTTGGAGTAACTCTTTAGCGATAAATCCAAAGATGACTAAAAGTTCTTCTTTAGAATATTCAATCTTATTTGGATAGATATAAACCATATAGGAAGAAAGGATGTTAATCGCGTTCTGTCCTAAGGATGGATCATGATATTCATTTTGGAACAATGAAGATAAATCTTCAATATTGCCTAATCCTGGGATAATAAATGGCTCATCAAGCGCATTAGGAACGACTTCGATAATTTTATCATTGTGTAAGAATTCCACTTTCTTATCGTACTTTTTAGCGACGAGTAAGAGGAGCGCGAAAGTTCTCACTAATTGTTTAGGATAAGTCTTTAAGATATTAAGGATTGGAAGTAAATAAGACTCTAAGGCTTGGCCTCTCACTGCATCAAGCGCACTTAAGACATCAACGTCATTCTTGCTAAGGAGTTTCTTTCTTAACTCGTCTTGACCTACTTCTTGACGTTTGTATTGTTTGATTTCTTCTTCTCTAATGTATTTTGGAAGGCTATTTAAAAGCTCTTCTGTTTCTTGGTTTTCATAAGGTAATTCTTGATAGTAACGAAGTTCACTATAAGCATCATCAAACTTGCCTAATAAACATAGTAATTCGATATGGATTTTCATTAAAACACCAGGATTCGCTAAAAGGATTTGTCTTTTATTTTTAATTAAAGATAAAGCATCCTCACTACGGCCAGTAGCAAGCAAAGCGCTGAGACGATAAAAGAGGGCTAACGAGTCTTGACTATTCTCTGTTAGTTTGAGCACTAAATCGTATTGCTTTTTATCCATTAAGGTTTTTAATGAGTCCATATATTATTTCTTCTTTTTCTTGATTTTATCCCAATATTCTTTGAATGTTTGTTCATTCTTGTTCTCTTGTGGGATGTAGTATTTTCTCTTCTTCAAATCATCTGGTAAGTATTGTTGTTCGACATAGTGATTATCAAAATCATGTGGATAGAGATAATGTTGTCCTTTGACTTTAGCGTCCTTACCATCGAAGTGAGTATTTTGTAAGTTACGAGGTACAGTTGCACCTTTACCTTGATCAATATCCATCATCGCGGTATCGACCGCTAAATAAGCAGAGTTGCTCTTAGGGGCAGTTGCGATTAAAATGGTCGCATTTGCAAGTGGTAATCTAGCCTCAGGCATACCAAGTTGAAGCGCACTATCAACACAGGCTTTAACAATTGGAATAAGTTGAGGATACGCTAAACCTACATCTTCACTTACTGAACATAATAATCTACGACTTGCAGCGATGATATCTCCGCCTTTTAATAACTTGGCTAAATAGAAGATAGCAGCGTCTGGATCACTACCTCTTAGCGATTTCATAAATGCACTTAAAGTATCAAAGTGTTTATCTTCGCTTCTGTCGTACGCAATATTGGCTTTGTTGACTAATTCACCAACGGCGTCTAAATCGATAACATTCTTACCATTAAGCGCTCCATAGACAAAGTCTAAGTTATTAAGCGCTTTACGCATATCCCCATTACTCGAGAGTGCGAGAGTTTCTAAAGCATCTTCTTCAATCTTAAGACCGAGTTTATCGCACGCTCTTAAAAGACCTTCTTTGACGTCGTCAACCTTTAAGGCTTTGAATTCAAAGACAGTACAACGAGACAAAAGCGCTGGATAGATATAGAAATATGGGTTCTCTGTTGTGGAAGCAATCAAAGTAATATCACCAGATTCCACAAACTCTAAAAGAGATTGTTGTTGTTTCTTATTGAGATATTGGATTTCATCCAAATAGAGAAGTACACCATTACCATTTAAGAAACTATCAGCTTCTTTAATAACGGTCTTAATATCATCTATTGATGCATTCGTGCCATTTAGTTTGTATAAAGAAAGACCAGAATTCTTAGCGATGATATTCGCCAGTGTGGTTTTACCAACACCTGGAGGGCCATAGAAAACCATATTTGTTAAATGGTTTGATTCAATGCTTTTTCTAAAAACAGAGCCTTCGTCTAAAAGATGGTGCTGACCCACCATTTCTGATATTGATTCAGGACGTAAAAGATCCGCTAACGGTTTTTGCATACCTAAATCATACAAGTAAATCTATAAAAATGGAATATTAGATAACGATTATTGTCTATTACGTTCTCTTTTTAAGAGAATCTCATTAGTAGCAACGCTTAAAACTATTGTGCTTGGTAATTCAATGACAAAGTTCCAACCGATTAAACCAACGATGACAAATCCAAAGGCACCTAATACATCTCTACCATCTGCAAAAATCATGTCGCCAAAGAAGATAAAACTTCCGAGCATGAAAAGACCTGTGTTGATAATAGGCACAAGCGCTGCGGCGATAGGTGTCGCACCATGTGCAGTGATGTACTTCTTGAGCCAGTAATACACAAGCGAACTCACAACGCCTGCTATTGTACACTTGAGTAAGCACACAACGACTGTGCCTACAGGTGATATAGGCATGAAATACATGATTGTTGGAGGCGCTAATAAAGCCATGATGCCATTAAAAAAGCCCAATATCGCTGCAGATATGGGTCCACCAACAATACCAGCAATGACTACTGGAACTAACGAAAGATTGATATTGGCGATGCCAACATTTAAATAGTTACCGATGATTTGGAAAATAATTTCCAATGCCAACAATAGTCCGGTAATAACGATTGTTTTAGTGTTGAAATGTTGTTTCATAATTCCCCCTATAGGCCATAAAAGGTCCCATGAGTACGACTAGATTATACTTAACAACGCCCCTTGGTTAAAGCAAAAAGTATACACAATACAATAATTTTGTATTATTATATTGATATAAGAAGAAATTTTTCAGGGATATTATAATTTGAATGAATATTAAAAAGCTAGTAAGTAAGGCAACTGATGGTCTTTTAAATGACAGCTTCCGTCAATCTTTTTTAGTGATGGTACTATCAGGAATGTTGGCCATCATTATTGGCATTTCTGCTGTCACTCATTTAATAAGTGATGAAGAAAAACTATTCGGCATCATTAGTATTGTGTCCTTTGCTATTGCCGTAGCCATTTTCTTATTAACATTATTCGTCAATAAATATCGCGCAGTCTGGCGTCGTATCTTTATGGCGGCCATTATCTTATTCTTTGGCTATCTTTGCTATGACGGCGGTCCTGATGGCTTCTTACATATTTGGATTTTATTGATTCCTGCATTCTCATTCATTACTTTCGGCTTAGGTGAAGGCTTTGTGACTGCTGTTCCAGTTTTCTTAGTAATGATTGCTTTCTTCTGGTGGCCATTAGCGGACTTCCGTAAGTATGCCGCCGAACAAGCTGCTTTCGATACTATCGATCAACAAGTCGCTACATTCTCCACTAACTTCAGACTTCGTATTACATTACTTTACATCGTGTGCGTATTCTTAGGTTTCTTCTCTGAATTAGTGCGTTCTGTTGCCGCAAAGCGTTTAAGAAGCTATACCGAAAACTTCAAGTATGCGTCTATGCACGATACTCTAACAGGCTTAGCTAACCAAAACTATCTTGCTAAATATCTTGATGATATTAATGCGAATAGAAAAGAGAACGCTACTCTTGGTTGTTTATTCGTCGACGTTGACTGCTTCAAGAATGTTAACGATAAATACGGTCACTTATTCGGCAACGTTGTCTTAATTAGAATTGGTGAAATCCTTTCCCAAGAAAAAGAAGCATTTGTCTGCCGTTGGGGTGGCGATGAATACGTCGTTTGCTTTGCAAATATTAGCGAAGATGTCTTAATGCGTATTGGTGAAAAATACCGTGCAGAAATCGCGGCGTGTAGATTTAAAGATTATCCAAAGTTCCACATCACTGTTTCCGTTGGTGCGGTTGTTCTTCCAGTTGATGAATCCTTCAACTTCGACCACGTTCTTGATCTCGCGGACTTCGCTAACAGAACAGCGAAAAACAACGGTAAAAATAACGTCTCTATTGCTAAGAAAGATCAAATCTCCGCTTAATTACTTTAGTAAACTAGCTAAATAATCGTTAACTTCTTGTCTTGAATTTAAGATATGGACGTTAACGTTTTTATATTGTTTCAATAACGATTCTTCTTCTTTTCTGGTGCGCTTTTCATAATCGATTGTCCATTCGATTAATTCCACTGCGTCTTTTTTGGTTTCAACCCAAGGAATGTCATCTCTTGGTTCACCAATTCTTTCTAAGATACCTTCGATGCATTCTTCACGAGGCATCTTTAAAAAGAAGACGTCAGTCGCGTATTCTAAGCGCTGTTTGAGGGTGTCATGGTAATTGCCATCAATTATCCAATTTTCGCCCTTTAAATAAGGCAAAAGCTTTGCTTCTAATTCTTTATAAGAAATAGATTCTTTATCTTTATTCCAATAGAGATTATCCATATGGACCACTGGTAAGCCGTTTATTTCACTAAGTTTTTTAGCAAAATAAGTTTTACCTGCGCCTGGACAACCTATGACTAATATTCTGTTCATGCCTATTATCATAATGACATTAACTGAAAAATTAAAGTATTTAACAAGACAGAACAATAAAAACTCGTTATATTACTAGTATGGAACAACTCACTAAACAACTTATTGCCCTGATTGATAAAGACTTACCACTTGTCACTAACTTAAGTAACGCAAGCGCACTTTTGAACACATTAGAAGATATCAATTGGTGTGGTTTTTATCTAAAACAAGGCGACTACTTATATCTTGGTCCTTTTCAAGGTGATGTCGCGTGCACAGTCATTCCTTTATCTAAAGGCGTATGCGGAAAAGCGGCGCGAGAAGGCAAGACCATCATTGTTCCTAACGTCAACGAATTCCCTGGTCATATCGCCTGCTCAAGTTTGTCAAAAAGTGAAATCGTCACCCCCATTATTCTTAATAACGAAGTCAAAGCGGTCATTGATATCGACGCTCCTATCTATAATCGCTTCAATGAATCTGATCAAAAGTTATTAGAAGAACTAGCGGACGCATTAGCCCCACTATTCAGATAATTCTACTTTAGTAGAAAGATATAACTCTACTACTCATTCTCCATTCAAAGAGAACACTCTACCTTACAAGTAGAGTTTTTATTTTAAGAGTTCACTGACCTTTTAATCTATCTTGCTTAAGATAATGGCAAAAAGGAGGAACGATTATGAGTTACAGAGAAAATATCGAAGAAATCAAAATCCCAAAATACACAAAAGGACAGGAAGTCTTTAACACCATTTCTCATGTTCTAGGAATTCCATTAGCGTTCATCATCCTTTTTATTGGTTTATATCGTTTAGTAGTTAGAGCTATTGATATCGCTACATTCCTTGGCTTACTAGTATTTGTTATTACTATTGTTGATGTCTATTTTGTTTCTAGCCTATACCATGGCACAGATTGCAAAGTTTTTAATAAAAAGTTATTTAGAGTGTTAGATCACTGCACGATTTACTTATTAATTGCTGGCACTTATACACCAATATGTGTGGTCATTATGAATCAACACGTTATTGGTCTTATCATGCTCCTTATTGAATGGGGTTTAGCCGCTCTTGGTATTGTCTTAAATGCCTTCTTCTTTAAGAGCAAAGTTGTACAAGTAATATCTTTGATATTATATCTAGCAATGGGCTGGCTTGTCTTATTCTGTGGTGGCTTTATTTATATGTCGCCTTTAAGCTTTGGTTTTGTCTTAGCGGGTGGCATTGTATATTCCATTGGTTCAGTACTTTACGCAGTTGGTAAAAAGAGCTTATATCTACATAGTGTTTTCCACGTCTTTGTCTTAGTGTCCACAATCTTACAGGCTGTGGGTGTCTTAGTGATGTATTTCTAAAAGAAAAAGAGGCATCGCCTCTATTTTCCATCAAATTCTTTCTCGGTTTTATCAAGAGCTTTTCTCACTCTTCTAACCATTGAATTACCTTTAGATTTTTTCACATTGATTGGTTCAAGGCCTCTGAGTTTTCTTTGTTCTTGCAACGCAAGAGTTAACTCTTCTTTAGTGGCCTTTGGACGATCTTTATTATCTTCTGGATTAACAGTCACTTGTGGATATGGGATTTGGATATCGTTTCTCTTGAATAAGAGATAGAATTCACGTTTTAAATCTCTAGTGACTTGGAATCTATTGCCTTCATCAGTGAACGCAATCACTAAGAAATCAACAGAAGAAGCAGAGATATTATCGATACCTTTATACCAAGGACCTTCGATGATGTTTGGAACTTTAGCTTGTAAAGTTTCGATTTCTTGGATGATGAGGGCTTCCACTCTTTCGATATCTTCATTATATGAAACTGATAAGGTAACAGAGGCAACGCTTCTCATACGAGACATATTAACAACCGTTGCGATTGAACTATTAGTAATGGATTTGATATTACCACCAAAATCTTGGAGTTTAGTGGTCTTTAAACCAACGTCCACGATTGTGCCTCTAAAGCCATCGATAATGACGGTATCGCCTACGGCGAAATAATCATCAAAGACGATGAAAATGCCACTTATAACGTCTTGAATGAGAGATTGACAGCCTAAGCCGATAATAAGTGTTAAAACACCAACACCAGCAATAACACCGACAACGTCAACACCCCAAACAACGAGGATGACACAAATCATCGCAATGATAATAGCGTATTTGAATAAAGATCTAAGTAAAGCGGAGATTGTTTTGGCTTTTCTAGATTTACCATCAAAGATGTGAGTGATAAAGGTCGCGATAAAGATAAGGGTAATGCCAATGGAAACAATGAGCATGCTAACGAGCCAACGGATACCACCACTAACAAGATTTTCACCGATGATAACCCAGCCATTAGCCTTACCTTCACCGAAGAATTTATCGCCAAATTCATCGCCGAATAATGTACGACCATTCATCAATAAGATGAAGCCTGCTAATGATAAGACGAATAAGGCGGCACCGACAATAAAGCTAGCTTTTTGACCTGGGGTTTTTCTCTTCCACCAGTTAGTTTTCTTTACTTCTTCCATAATTTATTCCTCCACTGTGGTTTTAAAACTATCGATTGTTTTAACGTAATCAACGTTATTGGTGAAGCTCACATAGAAATGTAATTCATCACCATTTTTAATGTTCTCGTAAGAACCTGTATATTCCTTCTCTTCTGAACAGTCACCAACGATCACTTTGTTGTTATTTATTTCTAAGAAATAATTTACAGTGTATTTGTTTGGATTTGAGACTGTAAACTCATAAGTAAAGACATGTTCAGTAAGCACATAATGGTTATTGCTTAATGAAGGTGGATTAAGAATATAAGCGTTAGCGATAAGGCTACCTGTTCTAATGGCTGCAGCAGTCAATAGCAAAGAAATACCAGTCGCACTAATGGCACGGGAAAGTTTCTTGCTTCTAGAATAAGCAGTGCCCATTTTATCTTGATAGATAGCAGAAGCTTCGAGTTCATCACTAGTGGCAATATTGTCTGTTTTATCAGTGAATGTTACTTTAGCGTTATCGTATTCTAAGACGTTTAATTCTTGTTCCATAGGAAAAGTATGACCGAAAATAAAAATCTAATCAACCTTTATGCTGATTAGATATTCTTTTTTACGTGATTTACGAAGAGTTTGATGATGTCTAGTTCAGGTTTTAACTTATAGACCATTCTTGAACCAACTGGATCTTCAATCTCGATGATTTTATAGCCCTCTTTTGTTAACAAGAAGTCCACTCCAATGAAATCTGCTTTTAGCAGTTTCGCTATTTTAACTGCAGTTTCCACCATTTCTTTGGATGGTTCATAAAGTTCGACTTCACCACCTAGCGAGTAGTTATTGCGGTAGTCTTTATTGCTTTTTCTTTTGATAGCCACGACTGCCTCACCATTTAGCATATAGATTCGGACATCACCATCATTTTCCAAGAACTCCTGGTAGATGAATTTAAGATTTGGATGTTCGCCTTTGATTCGGTTGACTTCCTTTAAGTCTTTAACGAAGAATACTTCTTGACCACCATGACCAGAAACACTCTTCATAATACATGGGAATTTAGATGAATCTAAATATGTATCAATGTATTGGAGATTATTCTCTTTTAAAAACTCGTAGGTAAGATATTTATCGTTTGCGATTTTATTTGTTAGAACATTATTGAAAATCTTGATGCCTTTGCGTTCTAGCTCTTCTAGAAGTCTGTAGTCACGACCGCGATAAATGACAAAGTCAATTTTATTACTAGCGACATATTCAGTCAGCTTATCTTCATCGACAAACTTCAAAGAAAAAACATCGTCGTTTAATAATTCGAGACATTTATTAATGAAGAATCGATTACATTTAGCGTCGTACTCGCTATAAACTATTAACCCACTTATCATAGATTATTTAAGATATAGTCAGCGATGACTTCCGCTAGGTTGACACCTGTATATTGAAGGGTGCTTGCAAACTGTGGATTGCTATTAAGTTCACAGATGATTGGTTCATCATCTGGACCAAACATCACATCTACGCCAGCGAAATCTAGTCCTAAAGTGTTAGCCGCTTTTACTGCTAGTTCAAGATACTCTGGCTTAGGTTCAAATTTGCTGCCTATTCCACCATTAGAGATGTTACTTCTAAAGTCGTTCTTGTTTTCTCTAAGCATGGAAACTATTGCTTTATTGCCTACGACATTAATACGGATATCTCTGCCTTTTGAAGAAGCAATATATTCTTGCATCAAGAAATCTTTATAGCCGATTTGATCAATAATCTTATTCACTTCTTCTAATGATTTAGCGAGATAAACTTGTTCACCAAATGAGCCATAAGCTTCTTTAATTACCAAAGGTAAACCGATTTCTTTAATGACATTATTAACAAAATCACGTTTAGAATAATTAAGTCCTTCAAATGTTTTAGGGGCAATAAATGTACGTGGGATTGTGATGTTAGAATTGGCCAAAGCTTGATACATCAAAATTTTGTTATCACATAACTCTACTGCTTTCGCGGTGTTAAATAATCTTAAGCCTTGCTCTTCTAATCTTTGAGCAAGATAAATATCCTTATCCCAGAAGATTACAAATGCTGGCTTATCATTGATCTTTTTGCCAACTTCTAAAGAGATATCAGAAGCGGTTTTAATTTCTAAAGTTATGCCTCTTTTATTAAAGGCGTCAGAAAGCATCTGATAAAGGTTTTTAAACTTCTCAGTGTTCATGAATGAGTTTACGACTAACCACGCTTTCATATTAACCTCTAATTTAATAACAATTGATAGGGATGCTTCTTTTCAATAACTTTGTTATCAGTTGCTAATATTCTATACCACTATTTTATCTTTGTAATTAAAAATAAGAGAGTTCTCTTATAATTAATGCTAATATAGGAGCATGTACGTTTTAGATTACTTATACCGCTATCAAAATATTGATTTTAGAGAAG
>CAMZGG010000020.1 GCA_947306345.1 uncultured Caryophanales bacterium | reverse complement strand
ATTTTTGAACGCATCAAACGCGTTTCAAAAAAGCTTTTCTTCGATTTTTCAGCCATAACGACCTCCTAAATGATATGTATCGAAAATAAATACTCTTTAATCATAAATGATTGAAATCTATTATTCAAAGAATTTTTAAGACCGTATTTTCATTCTTTTTGATTTAGTCACAACTATTTGATGAAAAAACAATTAAAATATTATATATTTTTTGTGTACTTTATGCGTAATGATGAATTTAATAAGGTTGAAATAACCAACGAAAAACAAATAAGTGGTTTAGAATTCGGCAAAACTCAAAGAGCCGAAACTGTTTCACAAAAAGAAAATAAGTTACCTGAAGGTGAACTTAACGAAAAATATGTTGGTAAGACTATCCGCAAACAAACGGAGGTCAATGTTCAATATGCTAATAAAGCAACCGCTCCTGCCCATGGTTCTACAACTGTGACAGGTACGACAACCGCAACTAGTGTGGCTGCAACAACTGCAACTGTAGCGACAGCAGCTTCCGTTGTAGCGGTGACTGCCGTAGCCGTAGGCGCTGGTATTTCTGTTGCTCTCCATGATTATGATTACCAATTCAATTCTTTTGAAGTTGGTATTGATTATTTATTTTGTGAAATTTTAATTATGGATAATAAAAGACCTGATGGTGAAGTGTATGAAAGATACTCGATGAAAGAAGAGGAACGTCAAGATGATGTAGAAAATAGCTCCTCCTCTGAGGCACCTGAAGAAATGCCTTTTGTTCTCCGCGTTTATAATGACACATTTGAATATGCATACGATGCCAAACTCGGCATTTGTGAATGGTATTTTGAAGATCTTAAACCAGATCAACAATATCATATAGCTCTAAGCGAAAAGCGTTATGGTGGTGAAACAATATTCGATACTGTCTTCACAACAGAAAAAGAGGAGGAACGTGTATCAAAAATCAATGGTGTTAACTGGGATAAGAAGTGCAATTTCTTAACATATGTCACAACTGTTCAACTTGATTTCCAAGATGATTTTGAACTGTATTCCGATTTCAAATTCACCCTTTCTTCCGAGATGGTGACCGCAACTGGTCCTCTTGAATTGGTCTATGATTTAGCAAAGACCACTGAACCACAAGATATTCAATTAGATAAATATTCTGAATTTAGCCTCGCTCTCATGTATGACTACTCTTTTACATATGTACAAGATGGGGAAACAAAAACCATCGAAGAAGGTCAATTACAATTCGAAGACAATAGTGGTGCCAAATCTGAATTCAACGAATTCATCTTTACTAAAGAAGCCAACTTCATTAATAGAACATTTGAAGTACGTTTAGACTATGTTGACGACTTCAACGTTTATGATAATTTCGTTTTAACGTTCTACCGCACATATGAGGAAGAAGGAAAAACAGTCATCGATGATTTCGGTGTTGAAATACCATTACAAAAAACAAACGAAACTCAAACAGTGGATTTAGATGGCTACGAAGTTATGTTATCTGATTCCTACTACTATACGCTCACATGTGATAACTATGGCGAAAACAAAAAACTTAGAGAGGGCTATGTGACCTTCACCGACAACAGTGGCGCTGTTACTGAGTTCCGTGAACTTATCTTTGATAAGAAAGCCAACTTTGATACAAGAACATTTGAAGTACAACTAGATTATCAAAATGACCTAGGATACCTCTATGGTTTCCAATTCACCTTGACTGACTTAGATACTGAAGAAGAAAGAACGTGGTACTTGTTAGAACAAACTGAAGTTCAAACAATCACTGTGGATGAAATCCAAGAATATATTGATGAAGATCCAGTCTATTACATTGATATCGTGGCCCATAGAATGAAATACTCATTTAAATACATGAACCAAGATCAAGAAATCGTCGTCGTGGAAGACGAAGAATTCACGTTTGAGAATTCATTAGTCAGTACATTCCAAGGCATTGAATCGCCATATGACTTTGGTCGTGATGAATACTATGATCAATATCTTTTACCGATAAAACTCCTTTATGATGATGCGGCACACGTTTACTCCGCTTTTGAGATTAAACTCTTAAAACAAGGAGAACTTTATGGTCGCTTAATGATGGAAGGTGAAAGAGGATTTGATGTATGGCAATACGCCACATTCACCGGTATGGAAGGCCATCAAATTGAAGATATCGTTGGTGAAAATATCACCGTATCTGTTATCGCCTTATTAAAAGATGGCACTGATGAAGAAGCCTACTCCGAAGAAGTAGAATTCACATTAGATGAGGAAAAGGAACTCTATGATTTAGATTTTGATGATGGTTCTGAACCAGGCAGTATTGCCTATGGCAACTATCAAATCGCCTTCACTCCAATCTATTCAGGAGACAGAATTTTGTTTGATTGTACTTTAGTTGTGGAATGTGAATCTGGTAGAGTCTATGAAATTCCATTTGACTTAGAAGTTAAGAATCAAATGGTCTTTGCCTATTTAGGTACTTGCGACAATTTCGAAGAAGAAAACTTTGAAGAAGACTTTAGCAATCCAGTAAATCTTTCTATTACATATTTTACATACCATTACGAAATGGTTGATCTTGGTAATGGTAGTGGTCCTTTCGAAGACCGTGTTTCTGATAATAATCAGAAGACAGTTCTTCTTTATGAAAGTTATAAGTTTAATTTACAAGCATAAATAATTGTTTTTTAGGAGGTAGTTAGAATGAAAAAAGAAACAAGAAATGCAATTATCAAATGGGCAATCTATGGCATCCTTGTCATAGCCACAATCGTCATCTTTGCTAACAGCGTTGCTATTTTTGGTGCCGGAAGAGCTGAAGAGCAAGTAACAATGCCTGGTGGTGGCGTTAAGACTGAAATTACATGGACTGACCAACCTTTATTTAACGACGTTAACACAGGTTCTGCTTTTGCCGATTATTTCTTAAAACGTGCAATCCCACACACATTAAGAACTATTCAAATCGTTACCTTAGCGATTACATTTGCAATTTTATTACATTACATTGCTAAGATTGTTTTCAGAAGCAAGAAGGGCCAAACAATTTCCCGCTTATTAGTGTCTTTCGCAAAATGGGCGATTGGTTTGTGCGCTGTGTTCTTCATCTTAGATGCTTGGGAAGTTCCTGCTACTGCAACATTAACTGGTGCTGGTGTCCTTGCTCTTATCATAGGCCTTGGTTCCCAATCCTTGGTGGCCGATATTTTAGCTGGTATTTTCATTGTCTTTGAAGGTGAATTCCAAGTTGGTGATATCGTCATTATTGATGGTTGGAGAGGTGAAGTTAGAGAAATCGGTATGAGAACCACTAAACTCTTAGACGTTGGTGGCAACGTTAAAATCGTTAACAATAGTGAAATCAAAACTATCATTAACCAAACTCAAGAATTATCTTTAGCGAAAGCTTCAGTGTTCGTTTCCTATAATGCAAGAATTGAAAAAGTCGAAGCAGTTATCGCTGATAACATCGCTAAGATTAAAGAAAAGATTCCTGCTATCGTTGAAGGTCCTATCTATATGGGTGTTAGCGAATTAGGCGAATCAGGTGTTGAATTATTATTCGTTGCTAAATGTAAAGAAGATGATATCTATCAAGTTCAAAGAGATATCAACCGTGAAATTAAAATCATGTTTGATGACAATGGTATTGAAATTCCATTCAATCAACTTGTTGTTCACATGGGTGAAGCAGCGGATCAAGAAAAAGTCACTAGAAGAGACATCAGAAAAGCTGATAAATTCAATGAAGAACAAAAAGAGTTATCACAAGATATCTCTGTTGAAAAATAACTACCTTTTACTATATAAAAATAGCCCACTTTTAAGTGGGCTTTTCTTTTAGAAATTAAACGCAAATATGAGCAATATCATTAAGGTGATATGAATCGCTAAACCTAAGATATTAACCACTGTGAAGTACCAGTGTTCACCTTTTGTTTTATGACGGAATATTAGCATGGCTGGGAAACCACCGAAGGCACCACCTAAGAATGATAATAGCAATAGTGTTTTCTCTTTGGTTCTCCATTTACCTTTCTTGGCTTTGCTCTTATCCACACCATAAGCGATAAAAGCGATAATGGATAACAATACTAACCAACCAGCGTACGCTAAGATAACAATTTGTTTTGTAGTCATAACTTCTCCTAGAACTTAAATGGTAATCTATCAACCTTAATGGTATTTAATCCATATTGTTCAGCACCTTCTCTAGTGACTGAAACAATGTGCTTATCATAGATAAATGCCTGACATTGGTAATCTTTGCCTTTAAATGTTTTAAGACCATTTAATGGTAAGCTTGGCACTTCTTTAATTGAACCAATGGTCACACCCATACATTTAATCAGACTTTCTTTTGCACACCATAAGTAATAAAAATCTTGGTGTTCTTTCGCGACTTTAGCTTCCGCTTCATTAAAGATTCTTGTGATAGAAGAAAGGTCACGCACTCTGTTTTCTTCAATGTCCACACCGATTTCAGCGTTGGATACCGCCATCACGACATATCTCCCGGAATGGGAAATATTAAAGAATGGACCATTTTCAAAGAAAGGTTTTCCATGTTTATTTTTAGAAATAGCTTCTTTAGATAATTGATTCTTCAAATATGAAGAAATAAGTGAACGGACTTGATCTAATTCGTTCTTAAAGCTTAGATACTTTTCCTTTTGTTCATCGTTAATTTTTTCAAGGAGGAACTTCTTATGCTTAATACCTAAATCAATATCAACGAAATATAACTTTACGTTTTCCATATTCTTATTATGATAAGATACTTCTTTAATCTCAAGAGATGAGAGAGTAAACTATCTCATATGAAAAAAAGAAATGTCGGTGTTTTGCTTCCAGTATTCTCATTACCAGGTAACCATGGAATAGGTGACTTTTCCTCCTTTGCCTATGAGTTTATTGATTGGTTAAAAGAACATCACTATAGATATTGGCAAATCTTACCTTTAAACCCAATTGGTCCAGGCGACTCCCCATATATTACAGTCTGTAGTGAGGCTATCGACATCCGTTATATTTCTTTAGATGATTTAGTCAAACAAGGACTGCTTGATAAAGCCCCTAAATACCAGGCTAATGCCAGCCGTGTTAACTACGCTGATGTATTGGCGTTTAAGGAAAAATACTTAAGAAGGGCATATAAAAACTCCAAAATTTCACTCACAAAATTCAAAAAACAAAACCCATGGTGTGAAGAATACGCCAAGTATTTAGTCCTTAAAAATATTAACGATAATAAAGCATGGAATGAATGGGTTGTTAAAAAGATTCCAGACTTCGCCAAAGATGAAATTAACTTCCACGTTTGGTGTCAGTTTATTGCGTTAAACCAATGGAATGAAATTAAGAAATACGCAAATAAGAATGGTATAAAGATTATCGCTGATTGCCCGTTCTATGTTGGTCTTGATAGTGTGGATTGTTATTTAAATAAAGATGAATTCATGATGGATGAACATTATAATCCAACAGTGGTTTCAGGCTGCCCACCAGATGCCTTCTCAGATGACGGCCAATTATGGGGCACACCAATCTATAACTTCGAAAAGATGAAAGAGAATAACTATAAGTTCTTGATTAGCCGTATTGCTTGTCTTGCTAGCCGCGCAGATATTCTTCGTTTAGATCATTTCCGCGCTTTTGACACATATTGTGTCATCCCAGCGGGAGATGAAACCGCTAGACGTGGCGAATGGCGTGTCGGTCCACGCACTGATTTCTTTGATACATTGTTTAATCAATACCCTAATATTAAAATCATCGCTGAAGATTTAGGCATCCTCTTCGATAGTGTCCATGAATTAAGAGATTATTATCATCTTCCAGGCATGAGAGTTATCCAATTCTTAGCGTTTGAAGAATTAGAGGAAAACAATAATGTTATTGTCTATCCAGGCACACATGATAACCAAACTCTTTATGGTTGGTTGAAGTGTCTAAATGCCGAGCAAAAGAATTATTTAAGACATAAATACCATCATCCAAAGGATTTATACAAAGCAATCTTTGATGATGTATGGAATATGAGCGGCTTAATTACTATCTTCCCACTTCAAGACTTACTCAAATTAGACGATAAAGCCAGAATAAATCATCCAGGCACTGTGGGAAAACACAACTGGACATTCAAATTTAAAGATATGTCTTGGGTGAAAAATATTAAGTTTGGAAACTAGCTGTCATACTTTGACAGTTTTTTTCTTTTGTATCTTTTAACCCTGGGATTAGTTTTATCTAACTTCTGTTATGTTATAATTTGGGCACTATGAAATACAGATTTACTACATTGGCGTTTATTTCTTTGTTGGCTTTATCTGCCTGCGGAACAAGGGAATACAAGCCACAAGATTACATTCTTGAGATGAACTACAAGAGTGATTTCCGCATTTTACAGCTAACAGATATCCATCTTTCTGATAAGGATGATAGAGACATCCAATTCAAATTCATGGATAAACTCTACGAATCAGCGAACAATCCAGACCTAGTCGTTGTGACAGGTGACTTATTCACATTCGCTGGTAAAGACACTGCGAAGAGCTTACTCAAATATTTTGATAGTAAGAACATTCCTTGGACCGTTTGTTTTGGTAACCATGATGAACAATGCTATTTCTCCGTTGATTGGTTAACGGATGTTTTAACTAACTATGGTTCAAACTGCTTGTTCAAAGATTTACAAGACGACAACGTCAATGGTAACTGCAACTTCGCGATTAACTTAATGAAAGACGGTAAAGTTCATGATCAATTATTCATCATGGATAGTAACCGTTATAACTTCAATCTTAGTCAATTAGGCTATGACTGCTTCAAAGAAGACCAAATCAATTGGTATGAAAGCATTGTTAAGTACACTAAAGAACAAAACGGTGGTGAAACCGCTAACTCTTTAATGTTCTATCACATTCCTCTTCCAGAAGTTAATGCTGCTTGGGAAGAAGGTACCAAGATTTATGGTGAAAAGAGAGAAGCCTCTTGCCCACCAGACCATGACTATGGTTTCTTTGTCAAGATTAAAGAATTAGGCTCCACAAAAGCCATGTTCTTTGGCCATGACCATATCAATAACTTTGAAGTTGATTACCAAGGCGTTAAGTTCTGCTATGGCATTAAATCAACAGACCGTATCTATCACGATGAAGACATGATGGGTTGCCAAACAATCACCATTCATGATGACCATTCATTAACAATCGAAAGATACTATCATACATATGCGGAGGTGAAATAATATGAGTAAGAAATTCTCTTTAATTGCATTGGCAATCATCGCCGTATTAGGCTCATTAATGACATTTGCAGCCTGTAACTTATTCTTCACCGATGTTCCATACTTCGGACCAGATATCATGAATACCGCGATTTTCGTCAGCTTTACAGCGATGATCTTAGGTGCGTACTTCGTGATGGGCGCAATGTACATTGTCCGTTCATATTTAAAACCAAACATTCGTAGAAGAATGACTTCAACATACTTAAAGACCACAATCGTCTTAGCAGCTTTAGGCTTTATCTTTGCTATCCTTGCTGGTGTAGTGAATTATGGCGGCAACTTTGCTGCTCCATATCCATTCCCAGGATTTATTATCCTCGCTATGATTGCTCACTTATTAGTTTTAGGCGGCGCTATCTTCGGCTTAGTTTGGTATGTTAAACGCTTACCAGAAGATACAGAACAATTCAAAGTTGGCGCTAAACACGTCTTCTTCACTATGGGTTGGTTCTTATTCGCTTCTTTAGCTTTCAACCGTTTCGGTGCATTCTTAACCATGCCAGTGTATGTAGAACTTAGAAACTTCCATCTCACATTCTTGTTCTACTTATTCTTATTAATCCCAATGGCAATCTTAGTTAAGAAAGTCTTTGACGTTTATGAATTAAAACTTAATAGATTCGTTTATGTTCTTATCGTCTTTATCATTAACGTCGTCTTATTTGCAACAGTAGCGATTATCGGTATGAACGATACCACATTCGTTTCTTCATTATCCCCAGTTATGCCATTAGAAAGATTAGCGGCAAAACCAGTGGAAATTCTAATCCACTTCGCTTCTCAATTCGGCATCTTATTAGCCTGGTTAATTAGAGAAATAAAAGCCAAGAAACAAGCCTAACGACGTTTAGGTAATAATGAAACCACTAAAACCGCAATAACGATTTTAGCGATATCAAAAGGTACATAAGGCACTACCGCAATAAGTAGTGCTTTTTGTATATTTAAATTTAGATATAACGCTAAGAATAACGAGCCAATTGCGTAGCAAACCACTAATGCGATTACACATGCAATAGACATTCTGACAAATTGATTCTTAATAGGTAATTTATTCAAGAAATATAAAAGTGGGGCAATAACCACGAAAGAAATCACGAAGCCAAATGTTGGAGTAATGCCAACGTGGAAACCGGCGTAAATAGGCGCTACTAAACCAAGCAAAAGATATAAGCCAGTAATAATAATGCCATCATAGAAAGCATCAACAGTTAAACCAATAATGAAAACCATTAATAGTTGTAGTGAAACTTTAATGTTGTCTCCTAATGGAATAGAGAACATCCCGATGATGCACAGCATCGCGAGCATAATTGCGTTTTTAGTAATACGTCTAATAGTGTTAGCTTTATTCATAACCCGCTACATTTTACACCTATTTTTAAAATTGATAATCTTTTTGTGACTTGTTTTTGATGTTTTGCTATAATAAACGTTAGGTATGGCAGTTCGTTATCTAATCCTTAAGCATGTTTCGCTAGGATATGGAATTTTACTTAAAAGAGAACCAAACGACATCGGGCGTGTCTTTTTTGCTGATGATAAGACCACCAAGAATATCGTTTTATCTCATCCGCTTCTTTCGGTCGCGGAAAACATTTCCTTATCTAAGTTTGTATCCTTAGGCTTATATGAAGGATTATTTGACGCTGCTACTAAGCAAAAAGCCACAGACTATCTAGATGGTGCGATTAAGAACATGCATTTAAGTGAAAATGAATGCTATGGTTCTATCATGGGTCAAAAGGAATATTCTTTTAGAATATCCATTGATACAAATTCATTTGTAACCTTATCTTGCTCTTGCCCTGTTAGTGAACCTTGTAAACACTTATATGCTGCTTTCTTAACTATTAAGAAGCTAATTGATCCAAAAGGTGAAAAGATTGCACCAATCATTAACGCTAATGAAAAGACATTCAAAGATCTTTTAGAAAGATATCTCTATTTAAGAGGTGGAGATAACATTCCTCTAGTGAGTAAGATTTCTTATCAAATCAAAGGCTTAGAATCTGCGACTACATTTATCAACGAACTTTTAGCGTACTATCAACGCGGCCAATATAAGGCTCGTGTTATTAACGATATTCTTTCTCCATTATTCTTTAATGAACATAATGTTGAGAACTTCCAAAAGATTATGGAAAGCGCAGATGAGAATGTTAAAACCATGCTCACTGAGGCTAGAAATAACTACGAAGTTTTAAGAGATGAACTCGAAAAGAGAAGGGGCGTGACCAGAAAAGCTAACCTTTACAATATCTTAATCGCCCCTAACTGTGACTCATTAATCGAACTATTAAAACACGCAGAAGAGAACTTCAGCGAAGAAAGATTAGCGAGCCAAGTGATGATGGAATATATCAAATACCAAGATTTAACCATTGAGCAAATCGCTGCGCTTAAAGATTGTTATTTATTCCAAATGAATCATAGATACTACATGCAAGACTTATTCTCTTCTCCAGCGAAGAATCGCTTAAGTATCTATTTATTACTATTTGATGAATTACCACTTGATGATAACAAGATTAGACAAATTCCCTTGGAATATTTCTTAAAAGTCGCTCCATATAGTAATGACAAGAGTAGATATGTCCAAATCGTCTATGCGAATATGGACAACCTCAAAGAAGAGGACTATCCATTAGTCGCTGAATTATTAGTGGGTGTTGCTTTGCAACATGATTATATCGATGAAAGAACAATCCGCTTAGCGATTGAATTAAGTAAGAAAATTCCTTCTGGTTCATTTATTAGTGAACTAGTGGATCAAAATATCAGAAGACCAAAGAAGAGTAGGATGCGTTAAGATGAACGTTATTGAATTATTAGAACATTATCGTTTAGAAAAACTAAGTCCAAGTGATTTAGAACTTTTCGCCTACTTTAACTATAAATACGGCATCGATTATGATGAGAATAATCATCCATTCTTCTATGTCCGTTTATTTACTGGAGTAAATAGAATCCAAATTCTTGAATTTGTTTTAGATTATAAAGGTCGACTCAACTATACATGCCAAATCTGTAGAGAAAAGGAACCTTGTAGACACTTTTCTATCTTAGCGAGCAAACTCTTAAACGATGAATATATTCAATTAAAAGAAGTATCCACAAAGTTCGCTTTTGAAATCTCTGATGTCGATAGAAGAGAACAACAAAATGCTTTTGATTTAGAAATTGGTGAAGTCTTTAAAGAGATTAGAAAAGAAGAAATCGCTAATGCATCAACGAAAGCCAGAATCAAAGTGTACTTAGAAGATACAAGATTCTCCTATAGTGTTAACTTAACTATCGCCAAAGGTAGAGAATATAAGATTGCTTCTATTGACCGCTTCTTAGCGAGATTCTTAAACGAAGAAGAATTTAGATACGGAAAAGACCTTACATTAGTGCACGTGTTGTCTTCTTTTGATGAAACAAGCCAAAGAATCATTAAGATTTTAGAGAAATATAACCCTGATTTCTTTATTGATTTAAGTAACGATAAATCACTCATCTTCTTTGATGAACTATTAGATGCTTTGAAGGGCGATTACTTATATATCAACAACGAAGTCTATCACGTCAGCGAAGAACCAATGGACGTTAAGATTCACGTTAATGATAACTACTCACTAGTGACTGAAGGTATCATCAAAGGCTATATTCCTTTAACAAGAAACTATTATTACTGTAAGTCCGCGAATGATATTAAACCATTAACCAATAACGCTTATATCAATAGTCTTATTGATTCCGCGAGATCATATCCATTAAGCACAATTCAAAATAACTTTGATAACTTTAAATATTCCTTCTTTGAAAAGTATCCTGATTTCTTTGAAATCGCTGACAAAGTTAAAGAAGAACTTAATGAATCCGCTTTAGTGATTAAAGCTTATTTCGATTACGAAAAAGATAATGTCTATGAAAAGACAAAATACTATAAAAACGAACAAGAAGTTGATGTTAGAGAAATTAAAAACTTCTATGAAGTTTCACAAGTTAAGCATTATCAAGATATCTTATCTAGTTATGGCTTCTTTGATCATGTCTTAAGCGATGGTGGCCAAGTTTGGGATTTCTTAAATAGCACTTTAGAAAACTTACAGAAAGTCGCGGAAGTCTATTTCTCTAAAGATTTAGATTCTAGAAAGACTTCATCTTTCACCTCCCCAAATATTACCATCAAGAAAGATGGCTCGATGTTAGAAGTGCTCGTTGATGGTTCTATCTATAGTGAAGAAGAACTTAAGACAATCCTTATTGGCTTAAAGAGAAAGAAGAAATTCGTTAAGATTGGCGATAACTTCATTAACTTAATGAGTGACGACACTAAAGAGTTCTATAGTCTCGCTAAAGACTTAGACTTAATTAGTGAGAACTCATTACACAGTAAGAAAGAACTTCCTCTTTACTACGCTTTTAAGGCCTATGGTAAAGACAATAGCTTCCTATCAATGGATAGTTATTTAGATGATGTCTTCAATGAATTAAAGAATTTCTCTGAATCTAATATTGAAATACCAAAGATCAATGGTGATTTACGTCCATATCAAATCGATGGTGTGAAATGGTTATCTGTTTTATATAAGTACTCATTAGGTGGTATCCTCGCTGATGATATGGGCTTAGGTAAAACTATTGAAACCATTGCCTTTATTAATTCCATCAAGCAAGATAAACCAATCTTAATCGTTTCCCCTAAATCCTTAGTGTTCAACTGGGTCAGTGAATTTAATAAATTCGCTAGTGATATTCCAGTCTATGCGATTATTGGTACAGTTGAGGAACGTAAAAAGATTATTAAAAAGATTAAGAATGATAAATTCGGTGTCTATTTCATTTCTTATGATTCCTTGAGGAATGAATTTGAAAACTTAACCGATATTACTTTTGATATGTGCATCCTTGATGAAGCACAGTTCATTAAGAACATGCACGCCAAGAAAACCGGTGCGGTTAAACAAATCAATGCTTTGCACACAATTGCGTTAACCGGTACTCCAATTGAAAACAATATCTATGACCTTTGGTCAATATTTGATTTCTTAATGCCTCATTATCTTTTAGATTATGAAGATTTCAAAGATTCTTATGAACATAATGAAGAATACTATGAAATCGTTAGAGATAAAGTCGCTCCTTTCATCTTAAGAAGAAGAAAAGAAGATGTCTTAAAAGACCTTCCAGAAAAATATGAAGTCATTATTACCACTGAAATGAGTCAAGAACAAAGAAAGCTCTACGATGCTTTCCGTTTACAAGCCAAAGAACAACTCAAATCATCTGATGGTGGTTCTAAGATCATGGAAGTCTTATCCATTATTACCAGACTCAGACAAATCTGTGTTGATCCTTCAACATTTGTTGATAACTTTGTCGGGGAATCCGGTAAGATTACCGCTTTAAAGGATATCATTGCCGACAAGATGAAAGATGGACATAGATTCTTAATCTTCTCTCAATTTGTTAGTGCGCTTAATATCGTTAAAGACGAAATTGAAAAGATGGGAATCAAGTATTACATGATTACTGGTGACACATCCGCTAAAGAAAGACTTAGAATCTGTAATGATTTTAATAAAGACGAAGAATATAAAATTGTGCTTATTTCCTTAAAAGCAGGCGGCACGGGTCTCAATTTAGTAGGCGCTGATGTGGTTATCCATCTCGATCCATGGTGGAACTATTCCGCTGAAAGTCAAGCCAGCGATAGAGCGCATCGTATTGGTCAAACAAGAACTGTCGAAGTTATCAAACTCATCGCTGAAAATAGTATTGAAGAGAAAGTTGTTAATCTTCAAAACGAAAAGAAAGAACTTGTTGATAAAGTCATCAGTGATAACGATTCTTCCATCAAATCACTCTCAATTAAGGATCTGAAGTCAATCCTCAGCATGTAAAAATCGCAACAATAACGGACATGAATTTGTGCATTGTCATATAATAAATGTCCGTTTTCTTGTATAAAGAAGGTGAATCATTTCATATATAATCATGGAGGCTCAATATGATTTTAGAAAAATGTGTAATTG
Source organism: uncultured Caryophanales bacterium (assembly GCA_947306345.1). GTDB lineage: Bacteria > Bacillota_I > Bacilli_A > RFN20 > CAG-826 > RUG14515. The sequence goes on along the minus strand of CAMZGG010000020.1, from coordinate 4,787 downwards.
GTATTGAATTCGGTTCCACAAACATTAAGGCTGTCATGCTCGATGAAAATCACGAAATCATCGCATCTAACGACTATGCTTGGGAATCAACATTAAAGAATGGTATTTGGATTTATACCTTAGAACAAGCCAAGATTGGTTTAGCGGATTGCTATGCTGGCTTAAAACAAAAATTCGAAGCTAAATATCGTAAACCATTATCCAAAGTTGGTGCGATTGGTATTTCTGGTATGATGCATGGTTACCTTGTCTTTGACAAGAATGGTAATCAACTCGCAGAATTCCGCACATGGAAAAATACAATCTGCCCACAAGCACAAGATCAATTATCTGCTTTATTCAATTTCAATGTCCCACAACGTTGGAGTGTATCCCATATTTATCAAGCAATGTTGAATGGTGAGAAGGAAGTTAAAGACATCGTCTTTGCTACAACATTAGCCGGTTACTTCCATTACTTATTAACAGGTCAAAAAGTCATCGGTGCTAACGACGCTAGTGGTATGTTCCCATTAGATAAGAACACCAAAGACTACGATGCTAATATGGTCGCTAAATTCAACGAAGTTATCAAAGATAAAGTCGATTGGAGAATCTTAGACATCTTACCAAAATGTATGTTAGCGGGCCAAAATGCTGGCTACTTAACAAAAGAAGGTGCCTTATTAATCGACCCAACTGGTGTCTTACAACCAGGTATCCCATTCTGCCCACCAGAAGGTGATATGGGTACAGGTATGATTGCCACTAACTCTGTTAGAGTTGGTTATGGTAACTCCTCCCTCGGTACATCTGGCAATATTACTCTTGTTACTGATAAGAGCATTGCGATGAATAAAGAAATTGATGTTATCGCTTCTCCAAGTGGTTATCCAGCAGTTCTTGTTCACGCGAACAACTGTACAACCGATATCAATGCTTGGGTTGAATTATTGCATCAAGCAATCGTTCTAGCGGGTGGTTCCATCCAACGTGGTGAACTCTTCGTGAGATTATTCAATAAATCTTTAGAAGCTGAACCAGATGCTGGTGGTCTTGTCTCATTTAACTACTTCTCTGGTGAAGCCGCAGTCGGTGTCCAAGAAGGTAGACCATTATTTGTTAGAGAACCAGACGCCAAAATGTCATTAGCTAACTTCATGAAATCTCACATCTTAGCCGTTCTTGCGGTCTTAAGAATCGGTGTTGATATCTTAAAGAAACAAGGCGTTGAAGTTAATAAAATTTATGGCCACGGTGGTTTCTTCAAAACCCCAGTCGTTGGTGCTAAAGCCTTAAGTGCTGCTTTAAATGCTCCAGTTGCTACATTAAGTAGTGCAGGTGAAGGTGGCCCATATGGTGAAGCCTTATTAGCCGCTTACATGTTAGAAAAAGAAAAAGGTGAAACCTTAGAAGATTATTTACAAAATAAGATCTTCGCTAACGCTAAAGAAGAAATCGCTGTTGCTTCTAAAGAAGAAGTTGCTGGCTTCAATAAGTTCTTAGAACGTTATAAAGCCGCTGTCCCAGTTGAAGCAAAAGCCGTTGATTGTGTTAGTGGTCAACATAATAAATAAAACACGAAGGCAAGGTAAAGCTTGCTTTTTTGTTGACCTTTGATACAAGAAATGATTTTTGTATTGCTTGTATTTTTTACTGATGATAGCATAAAAATGTTTAATGTTTCATAGAGAGTCTATTATGAAAAAAACAATCAAAATAAAATGCCACGGAATTAGTATTATTTTTTTGTTGCTAGGAATAATTGCTCAAAATGGGCAAACAATTGAAAATGGCCAAAATGCTAGTGCTTTTGAAATGGAAGACTGCTATCATGTCGCATCCTTTATAAAAGACAATTTTGCAACTTTTGTGTCTAAATATAACGAATGCTTTGATGATGTGTGGAATGCTTCATATGTTGAAAAAATGTTTAATGTCACTATTGAAGATTGCGGAACAGAGTATAGTGGAGTGTTTCTTGATTTTGATTCCAAAAATGGCTATGCAGTCGTCGGAAACAATTATACCGTGTATAACTTTAGTATAGAAGGCGATTCCCCTTTCCACGGAATAGAGTCTAACGAATTCAGGTTTTCAACATCAGGAGGTTACTATTATTTGGATGGCGGAGAATATTTAAGTGTTGATTCGTACAATAACTCTAATGAATCTATTTTGAATCAACCGTGCTCTGACAGTCATTACAATGGTCAGGACCAAAATAGCAAAGGCTGTGGTAACATCATTAATCCGGATGATTACGTTAACGACAAATATGGTAATGGTTGGAAATTTGAGAAAAGCAAAAGAATACTCATGCGTGGAAGTACGCAATATAATTTATCACTATACATAAACAATAAAATAAAGAAGAATAGTTCGACAGGAATCGAGGAAGTTGTTCCCTTTTCTGAAGGTAATTGTTGGTTTGTTTCTGCTTATAATGCCCTAGCATATTTATCGAGCACTCTTTTTTATAATATGCCTTCAACTTGGAATGTGGTTAACTATGATCCAAAAGTCGAAGAACCAAATTTATATTCCAAATACTACGATGCATCGGGAAACAATATTTCCAAAAAATTGTACTACAACAACAATAATTCATTTGTTTATGAATACTATTTAAAGCCAACCAACAACCCCAATAATTATTTTGTCTTAGAAAAACTGTATGCCGAAGTAAGACAACTGGTGAACACTAAATTTAAAAAAGTTTCTGGCGGAACAATAAGTGAATCATGCTCGATAATTGAAAGAATTGCGGAAAAATATAACTATTCTGTTGATGCGGCAGAACACGTTGATTGGGTAGCATACATAAATACTGCAATAAGCAAGATTGATCAGTCGCTTCCATGCCTGTGGTCCACTTCGAATGACACATATGGCTCACATACCATGACTGTTTGTGGCTATAGATGCTATACTAAAACTACAGGTTGGTGGATTTTTCAAAAAAAGGAAACAAAAACATTTTTTGAAATAAAAGATGGATGGAGTTCCGACTCCAGATATTATGATATTTCTGGACACGTTGGATTCAGTGCCATTGTTACACTAGAATTTTAGGAGAGTACATATGAGAAAATACTTATTTGTTCCTGTTGCTGTATTGGGATTAATGTTTGGCTTGTGTGGTTGCGTTGAAAACGATACAAAGCAACAGATACGCTGTATTGGTAAAGAGTATGACTTCAAAACCCTTTCTTTTAAAGTGGATGTTGACGCGAAAAACGAAAGGTTTACTTTTGAATATAAAATGAAACAAGAGAATAAACGAGCCGTATCTTTTTATTTCAATTTTATTATCACTTCAACTAATGTCAAAATTGAAAAAGATGAGTTTGAATATAGAAAAAGCGATGACAGAAATATAGAGTTTGATGATTTTAAAACCTATTCGTTTGACAGTAGTTGTACTCTCTATGTTTATTATAAAGAAGCGAATGAAAGCGTTAAGCAAGCTGTCTCAACTGACAACTATTCCATTGAAACAACTGGTGGAACTTACATACCAGAGAAAGTATTTAACGCAAGTAGCAACTAGCTTCGTAAAAGCAAGAAATAATGTTAACTCATGAGTTTTAATTGGTGCTTTATTGGAACAGGTCAAATCGCCAAGAAGGTTGCTAAAGAGTTGGTAACCAATCCTGGTCACGCAATCGTCTCTGTTTTCAATCGCACCAAAGCTAAAGCGGAAAAATTCGCTAAAACATATAACTCAACAGTATACGAAAGTGCGTTAGACGCAATAAATGATCCTCGTGTTGATGGGGTCTATATTGCGACGACTAATGAAACGCACTTTTCTTTTGCTAAACTTTGTTTAGAAAACCATAAACCAGTCCTTTGTGAAAAACCAATCACCGGCAACACAAAAGAACTTAAAGAACTAATCAAGATTAGCAAAGAAAACAACACATTCCTCAAGGAAGCAATGTGGACATGGTTTAATCCTGTTGCTAATAAAGTGAGGCAGTGGATTAAAGAAGAAAGAATAGGAAAAATCCTTTCCGTAGATTGCATATTCAATATGCCGATATTTGGCTATAACAGGGCCAAAGGCCGTTATATTAATCCATCAAGATATGGTGGCGCACTTTTAGACTTAGGCGTCTATTCCGTGAGATATGTGTATGAGTTATTTGGGAAACCAAAAGCCATCACATCTAGGGGAAAACTATATAACGGTATTGATCTTTTCAATGATTCGATATTTGAATATGGTGGCTTTAAAGCCCATGTTAGTAGTCAAATAAATAGGCTTGTTGGCGAGCACTGCATTATTAAAGGTGAAAAAGGCACTATAAAAGTCCCACTTTTCCATATGGCTAGTAAAGCGGTCTTGAAAACCAAAGAAGGCAAAGAAGTATTTAGAGACAAGAAAAAGAAATTCGCCACCCAATTTAGAGTGGTCGCAGAATATATCAATGGCGAACAAGAAAATAAACTTGTGAGTCTAGACTCATCCGTGGAAGTTATGGAACTAATGGATGAGATAAGAAAGCAAATTGGTGTCATATTCCCATGTGACTGACACTTTTTTGACAATATTGAAACTTTATTTCTATAATAGATATAAATAAGGGGAAATATTATCATGCCAGCTAAAAAACCTGCAAAGAAACCAGCACCAGCTAAAAAGCCTGCTGCTAAACCTGCACCAGCCAAGAAGGCTGCTCCTGCAAAGAAACCTGCTGCTAAGCCAGCCGCAAAGCCAGCTCCAGCCAAGAAGCCAGCTCCAGCCAAGAAACCAGCTCCAAAAGCTGCTCCAAGCGCTAATGCTTCATACCACCTCTCAA
>CAMZGG010000019.1 GCA_947306345.1 uncultured Caryophanales bacterium | reverse complement strand
AGCTTCAGATTGTTCCCAGGTTCAGATGAATACACTGGCACCTTTAGAATCGGAACTGCAGATATCTATGGTGACGAAACTGACTTCGCAATTCTTGACGATGAAATTGAAGATGGCTATACCAAGATTAGAAAAGACTACTACGATGATGAAATGCCAGAAATGTATCATTGGTATTTCGAAAAAGCCCAATATATTGGTATTAACGTTGATAACGTCGTTAATCTTGTTCCTGAGGGTGGCAATTATTTCGGATTTAAAATTAGCTCGCCTGGCTATTACACAATCAGAGTAAGCAAGCCTTTCTTCTTGAAAGAACCTAACTATTTATCCAATGATTTTATTGATACATCACTCACTCTTTACGAAAACGGTCCAGTTTTAGCTTTTGCTAATGCAAACCGTGAAGAAACCAGCGAAATTATTGAATATATTTATTTACATCCAGGACGCAATTATTCTATTGGTGTTGGATATTATAATCACCCTGGTAAGGTGTGCCTATCTGTTAAAGCTGTGGAAACTGTTTATTCAGTTACATATGCCTCTGATGAAAGCGGAAAAGATTTTAGAAAAGCCGGTTTCAACTTTGTTGATGATATGTCTGACTATTTCATGCAAATGAATATGAGAAACCTTGTAAACCCTGCCACAGATGAAATCTTAACAAAAAGAGATATGAATAACGTCCTACGTCTTCAAAATCCATACTTTATGATGGTTTCTGACGAAGGCAGCCAAATTGGCAAGGTCAAATTAAACGCCAATACTGAAATTGGTTATACTGATTTACCAAGTATGGAAGGCTGTGAATTAGCATTGTGGTTATCTACAAGATCTGCTTATAACAACAGTTGCATCGCATATCGAGCTGCAAAAACCAAAAAAGCCCATTACTCAATCGGTTTCAAAGGTGAAGTTACTCCTGAATTAGCGGAAATGTTTGTTGAATACTTCTGGCGCCATTATTTCTGGGAAGACACTCTTGATAGTGCAATTGATCGCACAATATTCTATATAGCAAGAGAGTTAAATGTTTCTAGCCAAGCAAATGTTTCAATTCTCCACCCAACCATTTATATAAGAAACGCAAGTGGTTCTATCACAACTCATCAATATTAATATTCAAAAGGGGCGCTGCGGCGCCTCTTTTTTTCCTCTATACATCAATGTATTATTAAATAGGAACAATTTTTACGAATAATATTGAATATCTATGTATAAAAATGTATATTATTGTAGAAGGAGGCAGCAACATGAACTTAATTACAACCAACGAGCTCTGCAAAACATATAGCAAAAAACTCGTTATAGATCATGTGAATATGCATATTCCAGAAGGCAGCATATATGGCTTTGTCGGTGAAAATGGCAGTGGTAAAACAACCATTATGCGTTTATTAACTGGTTTAGCGGAACCAACATCTGGAACTTATGAATTATTTGGGCTCAAAAATAATGATCCCCGCATTTTTGAAAAAAGAAAAAATATATCCGCTATCGTGGAGAGGATTTCTTTAATTCCTAATCTTACTGCTAAGCAAAATATCAGATACTACGAACTTTATACTGGTAGGACTTTAACAGAAGAAGAAAAAGATGAGCTATTAAAGAAAGTGAATCTCCAAGATGTTGGTAACAAGAAAGTGAGAAACTTCTCTCTTGGTATGCGCCAAAGATTAGGTATCGCTTTAGCGTTAGTCAGCAATCCAAAACTCATGTTCTTAGATGAACCAATGAACGGCTTAGATCCAGAAGGTATCGCGGAATTAAGAGATTTACTTATTGAATTAAATCAAAAAGATGGCATTACCGTCTTAATCTCTTCTCACATTCTTTCCGAACTTGAAAAGATTGCGACTTGCTATGGCTTCATTTCTCACGGAAAGATCATTGAAGAAATTACTGCGCAAGAATTAAAAGATAGATGTCGTAAATCATTGATGGTGAAAGTTGACGACGTAGAAAAAGCCGAAAAAGCCATCAAAGAACTTGGCGCAAAAGACTATAAAGTTTCACCAACAGGTGAAATTAGAATCTATGATAACTTCAAGATTAAAGACGTCATGGCTGGTTTAGATGCCGCTGGTGTTAATATCTTGGCTATCAATTCTTCAGAAGAATCCGTTGAAGAATACTATTTGAATCTTATAAAGGAGGGCAAATAATATGAGTCGTTTATTAAAGTCCTTCTTCTACAAGGTTTCCAAAGACATCACATTTAGAATTACTCTTATCGTCGGTGTTGGCGTTGCTGTTTTCATGACTCTTCTCTACTTTGTTATTGGCCTTTTCATGGATGAACAGATGGAAATGACAACATTGACTGGTCAATCGATGCTTGTCGGATCGTTCTCACCAGTTCAAAGCTTTGGCTTTGCTATTCCAATTAATATCGCAGTCTTCATTGTTTTGGAATTCACTCAAGGTACAATCAGAAACAAGATTATCGCAGGCTATTCAAAATTTAAGATTTATGCTTCGCTATTCATTTCTGGTCTAGCATTAGCGTTTGCTTTATTACTTACTTATGTTGCTACATGTACGCTATTTGGTGCAATCTTTGGTGGCTTCGATCTCAGTGTTACTACAATGGCTGGCATGAGTGGAATAGGCACTGGTGTGATAACTGCTGAATACATTATCAAGTATGTGATTCTTGCTTTATTCTCATACTGCACAATAATCGCATTCTCGGTTTTCATTGCCACATTATGTAGAAATATTGGTCCATGCATTCCATTGATTCTTATTACAATCTTTGGCATCTACTACTTAACAATGCTTTTCGGTGTTGCCGTTTCAACTGTCAATTCAATCATGGATGCCAGTCAAAATGCATTAGTAGAGCTCAAGGAAGCCATGGCGCAAGAAACGAATCCTAATGCGATTGCTGCTTATGAAGAACAAATTGCAGAAGTAGAAAAAACAATTGCTGGCACACAATCAACATATGATACTGTCAATATCATTGCCAGTATCCTGAAGTGTGTTGATCCTCAATACGGCCTCGCAAATACCGATTTTATTAGAGAAGGTGATAAGAGTTTTACAGTCATGGACAATCTCACTTTCTTCGGTGGAATCGGTGGTAATCTCGCTTTCACAGCAGCATTCTTTTTCGGAGGGGCTTGCTTATTTAAGAAAAGAGATATTAAATAATATAGGAAATATTTTTAGCAGAAACGCTCGGCTTAAACGTCTTATAAGTGAGAGGTTCGTTGAAGTCCTCACTAAAAGCGCGCTTACAAAAATACATAATTGTTATCTATGCCGAAAGATACAAAGTGCGCTAAACTAAAATTGTCTATTGTCTCTTTAGCAATAGAGTCTCCCTTTTTAAAGGTTACTGGTCCCCCGATCGGTAATCTTTTTCTTTTTAACAGATTTTCGCTTTATAATCGTCTTAATTGGTGAGAGGTGAAAAATTATGAAAAAAATAGCACTTTCAATACTTCCTATACTCTTACTAGCGTCTTGCAATAGTCCAGCGGGTACCAACGTAGTTAACTCGACTATCTTTTCTGAACCAGCTAAATTGCAAGGTTATAAGCTAAACGCTCCAAACAAACCTTTTAATAGTAAACCAGCACAAGCAATAAACGCTGATTACTTAAATTCATTAAGAGAGTTTGCAATTGATTTCATACAAGAAACATACAAAGAAGAAATGTATGAAAACCCAGTATTCTCACCAATGTCCATTTCGACATGTTATTCGATGGCAGTGGATGCGGCGATAGGAAAAACTAAAGAAGAACTAGATGATTTAATTCATTTCAATGATGCTTCTTTCAATCGTCTTGAAGAAGTCAAAAATGCTTTATTAAAAACCGCAATTAATGATCCTGAAAATGATACATATCTAAATCTCTCTCAATCCGTTTGGATTGATCGTCCAGATGCAAACGCTGTTCAAAACGATTATTTAAAGAAACTTGAAGATTATTATTTTGCTGAAGCTTATGGTGGTGAATTAAGCCAAATGGCGGATGAATTTGCCGCATGGATTAATAGCAAAACAAATAATTATTTGAATGTTAAAGGCCAAGACTTTGAACAAATTCTTGCGAGTGCAATTCTAGTGCTAGTTAATACGCTTTACCTAAAAGCTTCATGGGTTACTGCTTTTGAAGAAGCCGCTAACACCAAAATGTACTTTAGTAATTATGATTCAACAACATCTGAAACAACATTCATGATTCGTGGTGCTGAAGATTGTTATTACTATAAGGCTAGTGATTATAAAATCACCTCTATCCCATTCAATGATGGTTTAGAGTTTAGAATTTTATTACCAGATAATGTTTCAAATTCTAATGTACTAAATGATAGAACTGCTTTAAACAACTTGTTGACTTTACCACTTAATGAAGAGTCTAGAGATGCAAATGGCAATACCCTTAAAAACACTCTCATCTATTATGTTCCACAGTTTAAAGTGAGAACTAAATATAATTTAGTTGATATGTTTAGAGCGATGGGTGCGCCAACTCCATTTAACTCAGGCACAGCCGAATTCCCTCAAATCGATCCTGCTGCATTTATTTCTAATTCTATTCATGAAGCTGGATTTGAAATCAATAACAAAGGTGGTGAAGGCGCTGCCTACACAATCATTGCTTTTGACAAAAGCAGTGGACCATCTGGAGTAGTATTCTGCTGTGATCACCCATTTGCCTATGTGGTAACTACTGAAGACGGTATTCCACTTTTCATGGGTAAGGTTACTAAATTCTAAACGCCTAAAAACACGCATATTTTTAAGACTATTGATAATTTTGGTCAATAGTCTTTTTTATATGGTATAATTTATGGGATATGCCTAACAAAGAATTAGAGAAAAAAGTTCAAGAACACGAAGAGATGGTAAACTCTGGAAAACCTAGAGATAAGAAAACCACTCTTAAGTACATACTAAATATTTCTTTCGTTTTAATTGCTACTGGCTTAGCGATATTCTTTGCTATTAAAGATGATGCTGTTGAGATTTGGGGGTATTTATCTACCGCTGATATCAATTACTTATTAATCGTTTTAGGTATCATGGCGGGCTGTGTATTAGTGAGAAGCTTTATTCTATTCTGCTTTGCTCATTTATTCACTAGGAAATACCATTTCCATCAAGCCATCGCAGTTGACCAAATCGGTCAGTTCTATAATGCGATTACTCCTGGTGCTAGTGGTGGCCAAATCATGCAAGCTTACACATATAAAAAACAAGGTGTGCAAGTTTCTAGTGCAGTTTCCATCCTTGCGATGTATTCCATTGTTTACCAAGCAGTATTAATTGTCTTTGGTACCATTTCATTCATCGTTAAATATGACTTTATTAACTCACTTGGTTATTTCGAAACTGGTATCGAAATCCAAGGTGTATCACTTAGACTTCCAATTTGGCCTTTAACAATTATTGGCTTTATTCTAAATCTCAGTGTTATTCTTATCGTCTTCTTGATGGGCTATTGGCATGGTTTCCATAATTTCGTTATGGGTCCTGTTGTTACCCTTTTAAGCAAAATCAGAATTGTGAAGGATCCAGATAAAACAAGAGAAAACCTCCGTATTCAGGTGGAAAACTTCAAAATTGAATTTAGACGTTTAAGTACAAACATTCCATTCTTGATTCTAATCATTGTTTGTTTTACCGCTTATATGATTTTGAAATTCTCAGTTCCATACTTCGTTGGTAAAGCTTTGGGCAATCAAAGCCAATACGCAAGTTTCTGGGATTGTATCTTCTTGAGCAATTATCACCAAATGGTTACTGGTTTGGTTCCTGTTCCAGGAAGCGTCGGTATTTCTGAAGCTGTTTTCCATAGCTTGTTTATGAATCCAAGTGATTATGAAAAAGGATTCTTTGTGTCATATGTTTTAAATGACGCAGGAGAACTTGTTGTTCATCCAAGAAATACTGTTGCCCTTTGCCGTTCTTCATTACTTGTTTGGCGTAGTTCAACATTCGTCATTCCAGTTCTTATTGGTGGTTTTGTCGCTGCTTTCTATCGTTCTTCTCCAAAAAACGAAGTCCATATGGGCGATATTCCAAACAGACAAACATTCTACTCCTTGCAGAAGGAAACCTATATTGAAAGATATGAAGAGGTTGCTTCTTTAGTGGAAACTTCGAAACTGTCGCGTGAAGCGATATTAGCGAAGTTGAAACCGGGTGGTAAAAAGAAACCGAAGAAAAAGAAGAATAAAGGCAATGTTCCTGCAAATATTTCACAGCATGAATATGATGAAGTGGAATTAGACGATATGGAGGACAATTAATGCGTATAGCAATCTTTACTGATACATATCCTCCATTTGTTAATGGTGTCTCTACATCCACTTTCAACTTGGCCAACGCCCTTGTTGCGCATGGTCATGAAGTGCTTGTTGTGGCCCCAAGAAGTACAGATGGTAAGTTGGAACAAATCGGTAATGTCTTATATGTTCCTGGAATCTACCTAAAGAAACTATACGGTTATAGATTCACTAACATCTTCTCTAACAAACCACTTAAAATCATCAAGAATTTCAAACCTGATGTCATTCATAATCAAACAGACTTTACCATTGGTGCTTTTGCCCGTCGAGCGGCGAAAAAGCTTAAAGTACCAATTGTTTATACATACCACACCTCTTATGAGGACTATACATATTATGCGGTCCGTGGTTTGATGGAACGTTTTGCTAAACGTGTCGTGAGAGTTTATTCCAAAGAACTCGCTAATCGTATGACCGAATTCATCACCCCAAGTGAAAAGACCAAAGAGTATATGCGTTCTGTCGGTAGTGATACTTATATCAACGTCATTCCTACTGGTATTGATTTCTCTATCTTTAAGAGTGATAAGGTTGACCAAGAAAAGGCTAAAAAGTTCAAAGAAGAGCATGGTATTAAAGAAACCACTAAAGTGTTCTTACTTTTAGGACGTGTCGCTAAAGAAAAGAGTATGGATGTCTCAGTAAGAGGCTTTGCCCAATATCATAAAAAGCATCCAGAAGTTGATAAAAAGATGCTCGTAGTGGGCGATGGTCCATATCGTGAAGATTTAGAACTATTATGTGAAGAATTAGGCATTAGCCATCTTGTCGATTTCATCGGCTTTGTTCCTGCAACTGATGTGCCTTTCTATTATCATCTCGCAGATATTTATACATCTGCTTCTATTACTGAAACCCAAGGCTTAACATTTATGGAAGCTATGGCGGCAGGTAAAATCGTTTTAGCGAGATTTGATAGTAACTTAACAGGCACCATTATTAATGGTAAGACTGGTTTCTTCTTCACTGACGATGCTTCTTTCGTCGCCCAGGTGGAAAAGATTTTCTCATTAACCAAAGAACAAAAACAAACAATTATCGACGAAGCATACCGCACCGCGGATGTCTATTCTATCGATAAATTCTATAACAACGTCGTGAGGGTTTATAAACGTGCCATCCGTAAATACTGGTAGTCGTAAAATTAAAAACATTAAGATGTATAAGGATCATGTGACCTTATCATTCTTTAAAGGTGAACCATTAAAGATTTCTAAAGAAGCCTTCGTGTCTTCATATTTATACGCTGGTAAGAACTTATCTAGTAAAGACATCGCTAATCTAGAAGAGATTACAGCGATGACCAATTTGCTTAATTACGCATTACAAATTGTCAGTAAAAAACATCTTAGTGAAAAAGAAATGCTAGAAAAACTCTTAAAGAAAGAAGATAACTACGTCGCAGCGAAGAAAGTAATCACTAAATTAAAAGAAAACGATTTATTAGATGATAAAGCCTTTATGCAAGATCTTATCGCTTGGGACAATGAAAGAAACTTTGGCCAAAATAAAATCGTTAAGCATTTAAAAGATAAAGGTATTCCAGAAGCCTTAATTAATAAAGTCAACTTCCCTCAAAGTTTAGAAAAGAAGAAAGCTAAAGTCTTACTTGATAAGTTAGATAGGAAATATAGCCGTTACGCTTATGAAAGTAAGAAGAAACACGTTTATCAAGCATTAGTGAGTCAAGGTTATAACTATGATATTGCAAGAGACGTTACTGATGATTTAAAAAGAGGAAACGATAAAGTTGAACGCAGCCTATTAAATAAGGATTATGAAAAGATTAAAAATCGTTATGAAAAGAAATATGAAGGCTATCAACTAAAACAAAAGATATATGCCGCTTTAATTAATAAGGGCTACAAGTATCAAGAGATTAAAAAAGTATTGGAGGATTTTACATATGAAGATGATTGCGGATTTTAACGATCATGAACACATTGAAGGACAATTCCTTTTAGGAAATGTTTCTAAAGGTGTGAACGCTAATGGTGGAGCATACTTCTCTGTTGAATTAAGAGATGCTAGTGGTCAAATCGTTGCTAAAAAGTGGGACGCCACAGCAGCAGACGAACAAATATTCATCGTTGGTAATGTTTTAGCCATCACTGGCGAAACAAATCTCTATAGAGAACAACTACAATTAAAGATTCTAACGGCCGAATTAGTGCCTCTTGAACAAATAGACGTCGAGAAGTTTGTGAAGGCTCCTCCGGTCTCTAAAGAGGAATTAATTGCTAGATTTAAGAATCACGTCGCTTCTGTTAAGAACGAAGATTGTCAAAAACTCTTAAAATACATGATGGATAAGTTCGGTGATAAGATTTTCTCCTATCCAGCAGCAGTTTCTATTCACCATGAATATAGCAGTGGTTTATTAATGCATAGTGTCACTATGGCGGACCACGCTGCTTACCTTGCTCCAATTTATGAAGCGGACCATGATTTAATGATTACTGGCTGTTTGTTACACGATTTAGGTAAGATTATCGAACTTGAAGGACCAATTGTTTATAAATATTCCTTAGAAGGTAAATTATTAGGTCACATTAGCATTATGTGTGCGGAAATTAGAAAAGCCGCGGAAGAGCTTAAACTTACAAGTGAAGTTCCATTACTTCTCGAACATATGGTTTTATCTCATCACGGACAACAAGAATTTGGCTCTCCAGTGATGCCATACACCAAAGAAGCTCTCTTATTATCCTTAATAGATAATTTAGATAGCAAAATGGTGGTCGTGGATAAAGCCCTCCAGGACGTCGAACCAGGTAACTTCTCGAATAAAGTATTCCCATTAGATAATCGTTCCTTCTATAAGCCTAAAAACTAGTTTATTAAGACATAGTAAAAGGATTGGTTAACCGCCAATCCTTTTTCTTTTATTTTATAAATTGTTTTTAATCGTTTCTGCAATGACTGGAAGATTTAATCCTTCAACATTGGATTTCATCTCTAATTCAAAGCCATCATGGTTTTCATAGCGTGGAATAACGTGCACGTGGAAGTGCTTAACGGTTTGTCCAGCGACTTCGTAGCAGTTAGTTAAGATATTAACGCCCTTAGCCCCTAAAAACTGAATACTGATTTGACCAATACGTTGGGCCACATCCATCACCTTATGCATGAGCTTTTCTGGTGTGGATAAGAAGGTATCGTAGTGTTTCTTAGGAATAACTAAGGCATGACCTTTAGTGACTTGAGAAATATCAAGGAAAGCTAGAACGTCTTCATCTTCAAATAACTTATAGCAAGGTATTTCACCATCAACGATTTTACAAAAAACATCTTTTTCCATATATGTAAGTTTCCTCGTACAAATATGATAGCACAAAAAAGGAGGTCTGAGCCTCCTTAATTGTGTTTTCGATTAATCGAATAATTCTGGGAATGTTGATTTGAAGTAATCGTAGACTTTTGTGTCGTGATACTTGATTTCCATCTTTTCGACCCAATGTTTCTTGGATAATGTTTGATATGTGTCATTACCCGCGACTAATTGGACGATTTCGTTGATGTAGTTTTCAAGTTTGTTCATTGCATCAGTAAGTTCGTTACCTGTTAAATCAGCATATGTTTGTTTATTGAGAACTTTACTCTTAATCGCATCTTCCACTAAGACGATGTAGTAGGTGTTGTCACTCTTGAAGAGAATGTCGTTTTGGACTTTTTGGTCCGCAACACCACTTGTCTTTCTGAGGAAGTATTGACCATTGATCTTACCAACGACGTTGACAAGGTTTTTGCTACCAGCAACTTCGTTTGTCTTCCATTCAGCGGCGGTTGTGTCGTATGTGTATTCAACACAGGCGTCACCGAGTAAGGCGTTAGCAACGTTAATATCAAATAATTGATTCTTAATGTTGTCTGGTAAATCACTGACACCAGTGGACTTTAAGTACCAACCAGTGGATGTGTAGTCTTTTAATTGAAGTTCACGTGTTTTGATTTCTTGACCAACTTGAACTGTGTAAGCACCGCTATTGGTGTAGGTGCCTTCGTTTTCAGATTTTTCTGGGTTGTCGCTGATCTTTTCAAATTCTTCCATCATGTCACCATAGTTGGTGCCTTTGAAGTATTTGTAATCAGTACCTTGAACTGTGACTGTCTTTAAGCTATCTGCACCTGTACCAAATGCTTCTTTAGATAATTTGTAAGCAGGATAGGTGTCAACTTGGTTACCAGCATCTCTCATGAAAGCGCCGACCCAAGCTTCGGAAACAGTCTTGAAGGAATTAAGGGTGATATCGTCTGCACGATCTTTATTGAAGATGTAGTTGTCGACGAATGTTTCCATTAATTTTTGACCGTTGTCAACAGTCTTGGAGTTTTCGGTGATAGAGAGAACACTGATGTGTCTAGCAGATGTACGGCCTAATGTGTCGTAGGATTCATCGAGAATGTATTGTTCAACTAAGAGTTGACGATAGATATCTGGAATGAGTTTGTCTTCGACATACGTGGCATCTTGGTCGATGGCTTCCACTTGGTCTAACGCCGCATTGCTTTGGTAGTTAGCTCTGTGGAGGATGTAATCCATTTGACCATTGATGTCTTCAGCTTGATCTTTGAAGACAGCGTAGTCTTCGACAGTTGCTGTTAAGACACCTTCGAATAATTCAGCACCGGTTAAGGCACGAACGTTGTTTT
The DNA here is from genome assembly GCA_947306345.1 of uncultured Caryophanales bacterium. GTDB lineage: Bacteria > Bacillota_I > Bacilli_A > RFN20 > CAG-826 > RUG14515. The sequence continues at coordinate 7,404 of CAMZGG010000019.1, read as the reverse complement.
CGATGTCAACAGCAAGGCTGCGTAAGTACTTTTCTTCTTTGAAAACGTTTCTTTCACTGTAAGAACCACCAGAGATAGCGGAATATAATTTTTCAGCGATACGTTTTTCAATGGTTTCCCATTTTTGGTTCAAACGTGCATATTCGGATTGGCTTGGAGCGGCATCGTCTGCGACTTCTTTGTTTGTGTCATCAACACGGTGACCAGCTTTGTTCTTGGTCCAGTAAGCACTGTGAGCCTTGATGAATTCATCAGCTTTTTTCTTGTCGCCGTTCTTGTAAGAATCAACAGCGGCTTTTAATGTGATTTCACCATATGGGTTTTCACTAATCTTGTTAGCGGTAATTAAGTTATAGTTACCGAAGACGCTAACAGAGTATTGATAGAGCAATTCATTTAAGACATCTTGGGCAAGTGTGCCATCACGATATGCATCGTAGATATCTTTGAAATTGTTGTTGTAGATTGTGCCATCGTAACCAGTGACTGTGACGACTGGAGAGTTTTTATCATCATAAGCCTTTGGTTTGGCGATAATGTCATCACTACATGAGGCGAGAGCGAATGTACTGAGTAACGCGATTGCGGATACTTTTAAGATATTTTTACGCATAGTAGTAATATTCTCCTTCCTCTGTGAATTTTAGGTAGGTTGTGTCTGTAAGAGGTGCTGGGTTCTTATTTAATTTGTAGAAGTCATCAGCAACCTTTTCAGGAACAAGACGTGTTAAGACTGGTGAGTCTTCACCGGTAATAGCGTTCTTGGTGGTGTATTCAGCATCACGGTTGTATTCTTGGAGTTCTAACATTTCTGTGTATGTTCTCCAGTCTTCCGCTAAACCTTGTTCTTGCTTATAGGCGTTGTTAACTTTTTGTGCTTTGATGTATTCATCGATTTTGTTACCTAAACCTTCAGCAGCATCTTTGAATTCGATGGTGACTTGGGTCTTGAGGTAGTTGTATAAACGATAGTCATATGTTTGGTCAAATCTCTTGACGGCATTGGTGATATCGTCTGCACGGTCTTTGTAATCTTTAACTTCAGAACTCTTAATGTAGTTAACATAAGATCTGGCGTTTTCGTTATAACCATCTTCACCTGGTAATTTTGTATCGTAGTATGTGGCGAATTCAGCGTAGTCATACATGGATTCTTCGATAACCATGAAGTGAATACCGAATTGGCTACGAACACCAACGATAACGTTACCCTTTTCATCGACTAAATAGCCTTGAGCATTGAATCTTGGTAAAGAGGCATCGTAAACAGTGTTACTTGCGAGATTATCAAATTCATCGCTTGGTTTAGCGAGAACAGAGTAGTCTGCTTTCTTGGCGTTCTTAATAACGAAGACGTTATGTAAGTTGAAGTATTTGTTCCAAATAATGTTACGTGGATATAAGGCTTGGGAACCACCGGCTAACTTTTTGTTGTTAGCATCGGCTGTAACATCAGCGTATTCGTTTAAATTAACGAAAGCTTCGTATGGAACTTCGACGACGTTTGCTGGTAAAGCGTTTTTGACATCATCTGTGATACCTAAACCTGCTTTAATAAGAGCAGCAGCTGGATCAGCAGCATTGGTGGCATCGTAGAGGTTGTCGTAAGCATATAAACCTAAACGGAATTCGTTGACCATTGTTGAACCGATGGAAGAAGCAACGTTTGTGACAATACCGACATCGCCACCCTTTTCATTGGATGTGTCTTCACTCTTTAAAGCGGCTTCAGTGAATGATTTTTCACCTTTCGCTAAAGTTTCAACAACGTTGAATAACTTTCTGGCTTGTTCTTCAGAAATTGTGCCTTTGTAGAATTTTTCGCTACCGCTAGCGGAATCTTCATTCTTCACCAAGATGTGACGAATGTGATATGGCATAGCAGGTTTAACGTCTTTTTCTGTTGAAGCACCAGTAGCATCGAGACCTAAGAATTCTTTCTTCAAGTCATCGGCTGTGTATTCATCAGCGAACCAGTTTTGCATTACTGTCTTTTCTTTGTCATAGATGAAATATTCTCTTAAGCCTGTTTCATCTTCGACGTTTTTACTTTCGAGGATTGATTTCCACTCAGTGTCGTAACTGGTACCATTGTTCTTGGCATTCTTATCAGCTTGTTCTTTTTGTTCTTTGACTTGGTTTTTGGCCCATTTTTCGATTTCGTTGTAATTCATTTCGCCTTTAAAGCCTTTTTCTTTAAATTCGTAACGAATTAAAACTTCTAAGATCTTGTCATAGAACTTGCTGACACCGTTTGTTGTACCGTTGTAGGCTTTATAGACGTCATCTGTGATAAGAGAAACCTTTTCTTTACTACCATAAGGAGTAAATGTAACGATTGCTTTCTTATCTGAAGTGACGTTGCTACAAGCGGACAAAGCCATAGCAGCAATGAAGCCAGTAACTAGTGTTATTGATAGTTTACTTTTCTTCATTTTTAACTCTCCTTTTTCAAATAACAGCGCGAATATTATAAATATTCTAATATTTTTATGCAACAAGTTTGTTAACAAACAGCTTCTTATCGTATGAAAAGCATACTCGAAAAAACAAAAATTATCGTATTGTTTGCTTATGTGATTTCTAATATGTAGAATAACTCACGGAATTTGAGGTAAGAGCTATGTCTACTTTAAAAATAATCAACTTACACGCTAGTGTTGACGGAAAAGAAATTCTCAAAGGTGTGAACCTTGAAATTCATGAAGGTGAAACAGTAGCGTTACTCGGTCCTAATGGACACGGTAAATCGACACTATTAAGTGTCATCATGGGTCACCCAAGATACGAAGTCACTGAAGGTAGTATCTATTTCGACGATAAGAACGTCTTAGAATTACCTGTCGATGAACGTTCTAAACTTGGATTATTCTTAGGCATGCAATCACCAAGTGAGATTCCAGGTGTTATTAACTCCGACTTCTTGAAGGCCGCAGTTAATGCCAGAAGAGAAAAACCAATTTCTACATATAATTTTTATAAAGTTTTAGACCAAGCCACAAAAGAATTAAAAATGCCTTTCGATTTAGCGACAAGATCATTAAACGAAGGTTTCTCTGGCGGTGAAAAGAAGAGAAATGAAATCCTTCAGATGGAATTATTAAAACCAAAAATCGCTATGCTCGATGAAATCGACTCTGGTTTAGACGTCGATGCTATGCAAGTAGTAGCGGATGTGATTAATAAAGAAAAAGATGAAGGTCATGGTTTCCTTGTGATTTCTCACTATGCACGTTTGTATGACATGATTCATCCAACAAGAGCGGTCGTTATGATCAATGGTCGTATTGTTTTAGATGGTGGTCCAGAAATCTTCAAACGTATTGACCAAACTGGCTATGAATTCATCAAGACAGAATACGGTGTCAATATTGAAAAAGATGATATCGAAATGAATAAAGTTTCTATCGGTACATGCGCTGTGAAGGAAAGCATTAAGTAATATGGAAAGAACTATTATTTCCAACATCAAAAATACTATTTCCAGTGGTGATTATTTCATCGATGGTGCTTTTCTATCTGGCGAAAGAGTTGAAATCGAAATAGAGGTTAATTCAATTTGCGATATTCTTTTAGATAATCTTAAAGATATTAAGGATTTAAATATTGTTATTAATCAAGATAGTAATGTGAGATTATCATTCATCGCTGAAGATGAAATGAAATCATCGAATATCAACATTACTGTGAAGAATAACGCAACACTTAATGGCTATTTCGCTGATTTTGCAGAAAAAACATTGGATCTCCACTGTAAGGTAAACTTAGTGGAAGAAGGCGCTACATGCACATATAAAGTAGCTTCTTTAGTCGCTGGTGAAGACCGCAAACTAGTGGATGTCTCCATCGACCACGTTTCACCAAGAACGTATGGTAAATTTGATTGCTATGGAATCTGCAAAGATAACGGCAAAATTGTTGTGGCGGGAACCTCTCACGTCTTTAAGGGCGCAGTGAAGAGTAAAGCGCAACAAAACTCTAAAATTATGGTCTTTGACGAAAGCAGTGACGCTTCCACAAAACCAATCTTAAAAATTGATGAAAACGACTTAGAAGCTAGCCATGGTTCAGTCGTTGGTAAGATTAACGATGAACACTTATTCTACTTAACTTCTCGTGGTTTAAGTGTGGAAACCGCTAAAGAATTAATTACTTGGGGTTACTTAAACCCAATTCTTGAAGGTTTCAAAGAAGAAGACGTCAAAAATCATATTTCTTCTTTAATTGAAAGGAGAATGTAATATGTACGACGTTTATAAGATTAGAAAACAATTCCCAATGTTAAATAGTGATATCAAGATGCAAAATAAGCCTCTTGTTTTCCTTGACAACTGTTCAACCACATTCAAACCACAATGTGTGATTGATGCTATTACCGAATATTATACTGAGTATAATAGTAATTCTCATCGTGGTGATTATGACTTATCTTATAAAGTCGACGTCATGATTGAAGACGCTCGTAAAGAAGTCGCTACATTAGTGAATGCTGAAGAAAACGAAGTAGTTTTCACTGATGGCGCAACTAGTGCTTTAAACTTAGTGGCCTATGGCTATGGCTTGAAGTATCTCAAAAAAGGTGATGAAATCGTCATCAGTGTTGCCGAACATGCTTCTAATGTTCTTCCTTGGTTTAGAATTGCTGAATTAACCGGTGCCGTTATTAAATATGTCGACATCCAAGATGGCAAGATCCTTCCAGAGAACTTAAGAAAGGTCATGAGCAAGAAGACCAAGATTGTTTCTTTAGCTCAAGTTGGTAACGTTTTAGGCTATGTTGCTGATGTTAAAGAATTCGCCAAGATTGCCCACGAATATGGTGCAATTATGGTCGTTGATGGTGCGCAATCCGTGCCACACTTAAAAGTCGATTTCAAGGACACGGGTATTGATTTTCTTGCTTTTTCCGCGCATAAGATGTGTGGCCCAACAGGTATTGGCGCTTTAGTGGGTAAATATCAATTATTATGTGATATGGATCCGTTTACCACAGGTGGTGGCATGAACTCTATCTTCAAAAAAGATGGCACAGTTGATTATCGTTTACCACCTTATAAATTTGAATCGGGCACACTCAATATCGCTGGTATCTTAGGCTTTGGTAGAGCGGTTAAATTCATTAAGGAAATCGGTATTGATAACATTCATAAACATGACCAAGAGTTAATCGATTACGCCATCGAAAAGCTCAAAGATTATGAAAATATCATTATCTATAACAAAGACGCGAGAAACGGCATCTTAACATTCAATATCAAAGGTGTTTTCCCTCAAGATGAATCTACATTACTTAACTATAAAGGTATTGCGATTCGTTCTGGTGAACACTGTGCAAAGTTATTAGATAACTATTTAGATACAAAAGCGACATGTAGAATGTCGACTTACTTATACACGAGCAAAGAAGATATCGACACATTCGTCGATGCAATTATTAATGGAGGTGACATTTTAGATGCCTACTTTAACTAATGATATGATGAGATCCATTATCATGGACCATTATTCAAACCCACAAAACAAACATCAACCTCCTAAAGAAGGATATGAAAAAGTTCATATGCATTCAGATAACTGCATTGATGATTTAGACATTTTCTTATTAGTGAACGATAACATCATTACTGATGCTTGCTTTGATGGAACAGCTTGTACAATCTCAACATCAAGCACAGATATCATGTGTGATTTATTAAGAGGAAAAGAAATTAATGAAGGCAGAAAGATTATTGATGCCTTTCATCATATGATGCACGAAGAAGAATTCGATGCAGAATTATTAGATGAAGCTATTGTGTTTATTAACACTAGCAAACAAGCAGCACGAATCAGATGCGCAACCATAGGTTGGAATGCCGCAGAAGAGATTCTAAAGGATAAGTAATATGTCAAAAGACGAAGTTAAATTCCAAGAAGATTATAAATACGGTTTCAAAGACAAAGACACTTCGATTATTAAGACAGGTCTTGGCTTAACTGAAGATATTGTTAGACAAATCTCCAAGTTAAAAGATGAACCAGAATGGATGCTTGAGTTCCGTCTCAAGGCTTTTAAAGCATTCCAAGAAATGCCTATGCCAAGCTTTGGCCCAGATTTATCAATGTTAGACTTTGATTCCTATACATACTTTACCCGAATGGCGAATGGTGAAACTAAGAACTGGGATGAAGTTCCAGAAACTGTTAAAAACACATTCCAAAAATTAGGTATTCCAGAAGCCGAACAAAAGTATTTAGCGGGTGTATCCACTCAATATGAATCAGAAGTTGTTTATCACAACATGCTTAAAGAAGTGGAAGAAAAAGGTGTTATTTTCCTTTCTACAGATATGGGCTTAAAGCTCTATCCAGAAATCTTTAAGAAATACTTTGGTACAGTCGTGCCAATTAGAGATAACAAATTCTCCGCTCTTAATGGTGCGGTTTGGTCAGGTGGTTCTTTCGTATATGTCCCAAAGGGTGTGCATTTAGAAAAACCATTGCAATCCTATTTCAGAATTAACAATGAAAAGTCTGGTCAATTTGAAAGAACATTAATCATTGTTGATGAAAGCGCGGATGTCCACTACGTGGAAGGTTGTACCGCTCCAAGTTATTCTAAAGAATCATTACACTCTGGTGTTGTGGAAATTATTGTTTTAAAGAACGCTAAATGTCGTTATTCAACCGTGCAAAACTGGAGTACAAATATCGTTAACCTAGTTACCCAAAGAGCAATTTGCTATGAAGGTGCTTCTATGGACTGGATTGATGGTAACGTTGGTTCAGGCACAAATATGAAATATCCAGCGGTTATTCTTGCCGGTGAAGGCGCTAAAGGTACATGTATTTCTATCGCAGTTGCAGGTAAGGGCCAATATCAAGATGCTGGTTCTAGAATGATTCACTTAGCCAGCAATACATCATCCACAATTATTTCTAAATCAATTGTTAAGGGTGGTGGCACTGCTAACTACCGCGGCACTGTTAGACACATGAAGAATGCTAAGAACTGCCGTAGCCACGTGGAATGCGATACTTTAATCCTAGATGATAAGTCTTATAGTGATACCATTCCAAATAACGAAGTTAAAAATAACACTTCCTATATTGAACATGAAGCAACTGTGAGTAAAATATCTGAGGATCAATTATTCTATTTGATGTCACGTGGTATTTCTGAAAAAGATGCGACCCAAATGATTATCATGGGATTCATTGAACCATTCAGTAAAGAACTCCCAATGGAATACGCAGTTGAATTAAATCAACTTATTAAAATGGATATGGAAGGTAGTGTCGGTTAATGTTTGATTACGATGTCATTGTTGTTGGTGGTGGACATGCAGGCCTTGAGGCCGCTTTTGCTTGTGCCCACATGAATAAAAAGACATTACTTTTAACCTTAAATAAAGAAATGATTGG
>CAMZGG010000018.1 GCA_947306345.1 uncultured Caryophanales bacterium | reverse complement strand
GCATCAGACTGAAAATCTGAGTGTCGCCGGCGCGCTCCCGGCCTGAGCCACCACTTAAAATAAAATGACATCGTTAGATGTCTTTTTTTGTACCTTCTTAAGCATAAAAAACCGCTAGCAAATGCTAACGGTTTTATTTGTCAAGTTAGACGAACTTAGTCTTTCTTTTGAGTTTCTTTTGGTTCGTCGCCTTCTGGTCTTGGCATGCCAATCTTTTCCATTAAGTCATCGACGAGTTTCTTTGCTCTACGATATGCTAAGTCGCTCTTAATGCGGAGTAAGCATGGGAGATCTTCGTACTTCTTAGCTTCAGCTTGTTCAACTGGAATTGTGCTATCAGCATAATTCTTTGGATCAAGTTGTAAGTAGATACGGAGATGCTTGCCAACGATTGTTACGAAGGCATAACGTTGTCTCTTATATGAGAATGTATCACCTGGGATGGAGACACGGTTTCTCAAACCGTACCATTTAATGTAGTCACGGAGGTCATAGTATTTATGACGCAAGTCATATTCACTATTTCTTAAACGAGTTTCGAATGGTTTTCTCTTTCTCTTACCTTTGATGACTAAACCATCTGGACCGACTTCGGCTGGGGCTTCTTCTTCCTCTTCCTCGTCTTCTTCTTCCTCTTCAGGTTCTTCTTCTGGTTCTGGTTCTGGCTCTGGTTCAGGTTCTTTTGCAGGAGCTGGAGCTGGAGCTGGTTCTTCTTGTTCAGCGTGGTATTCTTCGACGTGTGCGTCAACACCTTCTTTAACGAGTTCACGAACTTCTTTTTCACCTAAGCCCGCTTCACCACAGCAGCATTCTTCTTTCTTTTCAGCGCCTGCGGCTTTGTCTAATAAGCCCATTAAGATTCTGGCAACTGGTAATGTCGCGAAGTAGATAGCGAATAAGTTAAGGCCTGTAGCACCGCCCATAAGGAGCATGCCTAAAGCTCTAATTCCGTTATATTCCACTTGTAGGACAGTGAAAATGATGATGAATGGTAAGAAGCCGATTGCAACGATTTCCGCCAAAGCTGTGAAAAGAAGCATTGGTTTCTTCTTTGTAAAGGCTAAAACGATTGTTGCGATACCGATTGTTAAGGCAACGAAAACGAGCACTACACCAATGTAGGCTGTTGGATGATTGAATTGAGATGGTCTCCACATTAAGCAATAGTATTGAATTGAGGCACGTAAACCATATGTAAATAATTCACCTGTCATCCTATTGACACCGACACCGCCATTAGCTAAATCACTAACACCAACAATACCTGTGATGACTGCAGCGATTAACCATAAGACGAAACCGATACAAGTGGTACGCAAAATTCTCTTGTTTTCCATAGATAGATTATCTCCTTATTTATTTATAATGTAGTGCCGCTCTTTTTTAATTTCAAGAAATATTATAAAAATTGTAGGAAAAACGTGCACACGAGGCTTATTTTCCCTTCAGTTGTTACATATTCAACCAATTTGTATATGATTTCTTGTATGACTTTTATGTGAAACTAGGTGACATGTCCCCTCTTTTTTATTTTCAAAAATAGGCGAGATGGTATTGGTTTAGAAAAAGATATCAAATAAGGTATGTTATTTCCTGAAGATTTGGTTATCATATAAGCATGTTAATAAAATTAAAAGTGCAAAATTTTGCCATCATCGAAGATATCGAAATCGATTTTAAAGATGGTTTAACTGTTTTAACTGGTGAAACCGGCGCTGGTAAGAGTTTAATCATCGACTGTATTGGCCTTCTTTTAGGCGAAAGAGCAGCCTCTGAAATGATCAGACAAGGCGAAGAAAAGGCCATTGTCCAAGGTGTTTTTGATAACAATAGTCCACTCCTACGAGCGGCCTTAGAAAAAGCAGGCGTTCCTGAAAAAGATGGACTCATCGAGATTAAAAGAACCATCTCTGCTTCTAAGAATGTTGTAAAGATCAACGACACCACAATCACTTTAAATGAACTTAAGTACATCATGTCATTAATCGCTGACATCCATCAGCAATTTGATATGGTGAAATTAATTAATAACGAGAACTATTTAGCCATGGTTGATGGCTTTAATTCCCGTTTAGTTAATCAATACCTTGATAAGTATCTAGAAAGCTATGCTCTATTAAAAGAACAAGCTAGTTCCTATAATGCTTTAGTGAAGCGTATTGATGAATTCAATCGTAATCAGGAAGAATATGAATATGCTTATCAAGAGATTAAAGCTCTTTCTTTGAAAGAGAATGAGGAAGAAGAGATCAATTCTGAGATCTCTTTGTTAGAAAACTACGATAAGATTTACTCCTTATTAATGGAGAGTAAAGAGTTAATGGATGGAGACGCTCTTAATAACATCTACACCATTAAGGAAAATGTTAGCAAATTATCTGAATATCAAAACGAGTATCAGGATTATATTGAAAGATTAAACAACGCTTACTATGAACTCGAAGACATGTTCGAAGAGATTAAAAAGAAAGCTAGCTATCTTAACTATGATCCGGAGCATCTCGACGCTTTAATTGAAAGAAATCGCACCATCAATTCTTTGAAGAAGAAATACGATAAGACATTTGATGAACTAAGAGCGTATGAAGATGAACTTGCTGAGTTATTAAAATATAAAGAAGACTACTCTATTCTTCTAAAAGAAGAAAAAGATAAATTAGAAGCCTCTTATGAAGACGCATATGTACGCGCTATGGACTTACATAAAGTCAGAGAAGATATTGGCCTAAGTATCACTAAAGACTTAGAAAAGACTCTCTCCGAATTAGCGCTTACTTGTCGTTTCAATGTCGCTGTCATCAATAAAGAAAAGAGTGCGGACTTAGATATCTCTATCTTTAATGAAACTGGTATTGACACTATTGAGTTCTTTATTGAAACCAATATTGGTGAAGGCTTAAAGCCATTAGCGAAAGTTGTCTCTGGTGGTGAACTTAGCCGTATCATGTTAGCGATTAAGCTTCTCTATGTAAAAGCGCAAAAGATTGGCACCATCATCTTTGATGAAATCGATACAGGTATCAGCGGAGATGTTGCTAGCAAGGTCGCTAAGAAGATTAAAGAACTAGCGTATTCTCATCAAGTTATTACCATTACTCACTTGCCACAGGTTGCCAGTTTATCTGACCACCATATTAGAATCGCTAAGAAGGTTTCTAACAATAGAACCTACACCACGATTAAAGAATTATCTCTTGATGAAAAGATATATGAAATTGCCTCACTCATTTCTTCAGGCAAAGTTACTGATAAACAGTTAGAGTACGCTAAAGAAATGGTAATGGAAAGAAAATAGAACCCGAATGGGTTCTTTTTCATTATTTAAGTTTCATTCCTTCTCTAAATGCTAGAGCCACTGTTTCACCAATCTTACGATATTCGCTATTGATTGGGTCGAAGGAGACGAAGTTGATTTTCTTTGGATCGACTTTGCCATCCGTTAAGACACTTTCATCCGCACTAGCGTTAACAATTTTAGCGATGATGTTACCACCACCTTCACCTTCATTAATGATATCAACTACTTCACATTCAAGAGTTAATGGATAATCAGTGAAGATAGGAGCGTCAACGTGCTTGGCTTTTTCATATTTAAGACCACTTTTAGCAATCTTATCTTTTTCTTTCTTTTGAGAAACGATACCGACATAGTCACTGGCGGTAATTGTTTCCACAGTGGCAAAGCTCACTGTTAAGGCTTTCTTAAGCCTAATATTGTCTGTTGTTTGATGAGATGATAAACAAATCATAATTTGATTGTAATCATAGGTACCACCCCAAGCGGCATTCATCGCGTTTGGTTCACCGTTTTCATTATAAGTACCAATAATTAATACTGGCATTGGGAAGACCCATGTTTGTGGTCCAAAGTCTTTACGCATAATTATTTTCCTTTCAAGAATTGATAAAGACGGTTCATACCATCTTTCACATTTTCTAAGCTGGTTGCTACATTTATTCTAACAAAGGCCCCACCATTTTTACCATAATGAAGTCCGTCATTAACAAATAATCCTGTTTGTTTTCTAAGCTCTTTTGCAAACACATCGCTTGGTAAACCGTAATAGGAAATATCAAGCCATAATAAGTAGGTAGCATTACCTGAAACATATTTCACATGTGGAAGATTATCTTTTAGATAAGTCTTAACATATTCCTTATTAATTAATAAGTATTGGTTTAGTTCATCAACATACTCCGCCCCTTTAGTGTACGCAGCGATAACCGCGGGGACAGCGAAGTAACTGGCTTCACCAATGTCATCATGGTAGAAAGCCTTTTCAACTTTCTCTTTAAGCTCTGGGTCATTGACCACTGTAAGTGCGCTATGTAGGCCAGCTAAGTTGAAGACTTTAGAAGGAGCGATACAAGTAATGATATCTTTAGCGATACTTAACGCTGGAACATATTTGTATCCTGGATCAACAATGTCGCAGTGAATTTCGTCTGAAATCATTTGGACGTTATACTTGCTCAAAATGTTATATAACTTTTGTATATCTTCTTTAGACCAAATCTTACCGATTGGGTTATGAGGATTGCAGAAGATGAAGAGTTTGACGTTATACTTCTTAATCTTTTCTTCAACGTCTTGATAATCGATATAGAAATTATCGTTTTGATAAATCAAGTCTGAGACAATAAGATTCCTATTGTTACTTGTAACAACAGTAAAGAAGTTGTTATAGACAGGCGAAAGAATCATGACATTATCTTGTTCATTAGTTAATGTTCTCACAAGTGAGTCTAGCGCAGAAACTACACCAGTCACATAAATCATAGATTTAGTGTCTAGTTCAATATCATGACGAAGTTTCCACCAGGACTGATAAGCCTTAAAGAATTCTTCGGTTGGGAATGAATAACCATAACTACCATCAGTCGCAGCGTTTTTCACTGCTTCTTGGATTTCAGGCATGACTATAAAGTCCATGTCAGCGACCCACATTGGTAGTTCATTATCTTTCACATTCCATTTCTCAGAATGGGTATGTCTTCTTTCACTTAATTTATCAAAGTTATATTTCATATTATTCCTTAACAATGATTTGGGCTTCACCACGTTTGTTCTCATCAATGATGAGTTCTTTATAGCCCTTACATCTAATGACACCACTAGATGGGTTTTTAATTGATTCTATAACATCAACGATATCAGCGTCGATATCTTCACAGTATTCAAAGCTTAATGATGTATCAAGTAACTTGCAGTTAACCATCTTTAAACCTTTGATATAGCAAAGTCCTTGTAAGGAAGAGATTTCACAATCAATGAATGTGAGGTTCTTGCTGTTCCAACCAAGGTACTCACCATTAATCTTGCAGTTAATGACAGTAGCGTTCTCCACGTTCCAGAATGAGTCCTTACTATTAAGAATGGAATTCTTGATAACGATGTTCTTACCACCATCGAAGAGATAGTTACCATCGAGAGTGAGATTATCGACTTCGATATCTTCACTATTCATGCCGAAGTAATCTCCTTTAACAACGACATCTTTGAGTTTGATGCCTTTGCATTTCCAGAACGTTTCACTCGCATTTGGTAATTGACAGTCCACTAGTGTAACGTCACTTGCCCTTCTAAACGTCTTAGGGGCCTCAATAAGACACTTTTCCATCAAGAGGTGGTTTGTATACCATATGCCGCTTCTCGCGCTTTCTAGGAGCTTAGAATTAGTAACAACAGCATTATTAACGTACCAGAGAGGATACTTCCACTGGAAAGTAACATTATTAAGTTTTAAATCAGAGCTTTCTTTTAAAGGTGATTCTCCATCATGAAATAAACACTCTTCAATCACCGCATTATGGGTGTTGAACAAGGCTCTTTCACCAGTGAACTGTTGATTCTTAATATAAAGTGGTTCTTTTTTCATGTGGATATTTTAACTTGCATTAGAATTAGTTTCTAATTAAACGCAACTTTATCGATAGTACTTTTCGAAGAATAGTTTTTGATAAAGGGATGGATGTAACTTATTCGTGGTTGGGTCAAACTCAGATTGCGTGCCACCATAATAGGAACTTGTTCCTTCTTGAACACCACTGGATTTGATATAGAGATTGTTAAACCAGTTACCAATATCTTCTAAAAGATTGTGTTTCTTCCAGAAGGCAGTCACAAAGCTTTGTGTTTTATTAAATGCTGGGTCTAGTGGATGTAAGCCTTCACGTTCACTTTCAGTGAGATATGAACTACTGACCATGGAACGCATTTGATAGAAATAACTTGTGTAAGCACTATATCTTAGATATGGGCTTTCACTATTTAAGCAAACATAGAACGCTAGCTTGTTCGCGTCATCTTCTCTCATAACACCTTTGGTGTGGGCGATTTCGTGAGCGATAGTAATTGGGAAATTAACTCTTGTATTCAATGTGTTGATATTAGCCTCACCTAAGGCATTGAAAGAAACACCAGTGATTTGGAACTCACGATAGATGAAAGAAGACATCATTGGCTTAACCGCACCAGCAAAACTAGCGAAGTAGTCATCAGTGACAATCTTATAGGCTTCTTTAACTAACGCAGTGGTTTTATCAACATCATAGCCTTTGACATCACCACTTGGATCAAACTCTAATTGAGTGACGCAGTAATTAACGTCATCAGCGAAGTAGTTATAGATATCAACGAACTCGGTTCTATCAACTTCAGTTTCATAATATGGAAGTGGCATCTCTTTACGGTTATAGGCCATTTCACAAGATAATGAATACATCGCTATGACCACTAAAACCATTAATGGGATATTAACAAGCTTGTTAATGGCTTTAATTGGACGAATCTTAATAAAGTCTCTAATCGCTAAAACAATAAGGACAATGAAAGTAATGACATAGATAATAGCGAGTAACTCTGTTAAGGACATGAATGGGATTAGTCCCGAGATAATGCTTGCAACACGGATATAGCCTCTAGAGAAACCTCTAGTCATAGCCTCTGCAGTATCTGGGTTCTTTTTAAGAACCGCGATTAAAACAATTGTTAACACCATGATAACAATGATTAATAGTTTGATGATGAGAGCGCGAAACTTTTTCATATTATTATTTACTTGCGAGATAGTTTCTCCAGCCACCATAGGTGGTGATTTCTTTTTGACCTTTAGTGATACTTTCTAAGCCTACGACACCTTGGACACTAGTGCCATCGATTAAGGTGATTTCCTTAATGGTTAAGCCTGGTGGCTCCTTAGAGAGAACTTCCTTTAGTCCTTTTTCACTAATTTCATATAGTTCAACATCGACGGTGTTACCACCACTGGCGACTTTTATCATCGCGGGATATTGATCATTGATACTGAATAAGCGATAGGCTTTTTCAGTTTTACTTTCTTTAATAAAAAGCGCTTTTGCTTGCTTGAGATTGTTTTCAAGTTCTAAGCCACGCATTAATGTCCCGTTTACTGCTAGTACTAGATTATTTTGCTTCATCATTTGAATTCCTGAGGAATTTGAATTTTCTAATATAGTGCACGATTGTGGAACACAAAACGAATCCTAAGGAAATGCCAATGAGGACAAGACCTAATGTTGGACCATGAGTGGTTATCAATTCAATGTTGCCCCAGACAATACCAGCGGCGACATAGAAGAACAAATCGCCAGGGATAAGAGGAACAATAGATGGATAACGATATAAAACTGATGGTTCCTTCTTTACTAACGCTAGAATTTCAGAATATAAAGCAGCGCAGAATGCCGCAACGATTGTAAAGATAAAGCGATAATTTGGTAAAGCAAATTGTAAAGCAAGATAAACAATTCTCACAATTGTACCACCAATAGCAGCATAGATTAAATCTCTCCATTGAATGTTAAATACTACGCCAAATCCAGCAGAAGCAATAAAGGATAAGGCAACCAGTTCAAAAGAACGTAATAAACTATTTGCACTAAGTGCCTCAATAAAGTCTTGGATTAATAATTCACCAGCTAGATTGCTGAGCATAGCGTAGGCCGCAGCCATACCAGCCACGATTGTGCAGACTTCTAACAAGACTTTAAGCAAATCAATCACACCATTCATTTCATTACCACACAAAAGATTTCTTGCACAGTTGACCATTTGAATACCTGGTATGAGGAAGAAGGCGTTAGTGATAATAACAATATAGAAATTGCTTATAAATCCCGCTGCATAAAACAATATTGCTATCGTTGAACACAGAAGCATACAAACAAAGTTTGTGACTATTTTATTTAATCTAATCTTAGAAGATAATTTACCCAAGAAGAACAGGATGACAGTGTTTAATTCAGTGATTAATAATTCCGCTGGGCCAGCAAGGAAGATTCTTGCTAATGCCGCCATCGCGACAAGATAACCACCAAGCATAATCCACCACGGGAAGTCATTAGATTTTACTTCATGTAGTAAGTCATAAAGAGTCTTCTCATCTGGTGTTGTTTCTTTAACTTTGTAATAAAGGTGATTGAGCTTCTTAAGTCTTTCTAAATTAAAGGCTTGAGGAGGAATGTCGGTTTGACGGTGGGCATAATTCTTTTCTTCGTCTTTAGCAGAAATGGAAATACGGGTTGTCAAATTAGCACATGTCACATCATGGAGACCATAAGCGTGACAGAGATGTTCGATACAAAGGTCTACCCTTTCAATGTTCGCCCCACAGACGATCATTTGCTTACCGAGTTCTTTACAAAAGTCTAAAATGTAATCAATTCTTTTCATACACGCTTAAAATATAGCAAGATAGATAATAATTTACAATTAATAATCGATTAAAAGCGATTATTTTAGAAGCATTAAAAAAGCGGGTTGCCCCGCCTTTTATTGAGGCAATAACTCTTTCAATTTTTTATCTAATTCAGGGAATTTCTTTTCCCCTAAAGGAAGCATCTTGCCTTCTTTATTTAAGAAGCAATGATCACTATCTCCTTCTAAAATGACTGTGTCTTTCACTTTCATCACATAGTGCATGGTTAAGATAATCGAATTATAAGCTTTAACACTGACTTCGATATCGATTGTGTCGCCCACTGTAGAAGGTCTTTTAAATCTAATATTGTTAAGACCAATGACCGGTGAAACTAGACCCATCTTTTCAAATTCGAGATAGTCAAAGCCAAGCTTTTTGAAGAAGTCTAGTCTCGCTTCTTCCATGAAGCGAATATAGTTGGAATGATGGGTAATTCCCATCTTATCTGTTTCATAATATTGCACGAAATGTTGATACATAATTTAGTCCTCTATTTTTGCTCTTTATTATATAAGAAGTATTGATTTAATCAACATAAGTTGACGTTACAATATTGGCAAGTAATCACACTGGTATGTGCCCTATTTAGAAAATGTATCAATTATTCAACCAAACGAGATATAATCTTGTGGTATATGAAGAAATTTAAACTAGTTTATTCATTAAGTGTATTAGTTGCATTGCTATTATCTTCTTGTTCCGTTAGTGCTTCTAGCGAAACTAGTTTTTCTTCTAGTCAAGAAACAAGTGTGACTTCTACATCTAGCGTTGAAGAAACTAGTTCCACGACAAGTAGCACTACTTCAAGTTCAAAATCATCTAGTTCAAATTCTAGTGCGACAAATTCAAGAAACGATAGTTCCTCTAGTAGCAGTTCTAGTTCTAGTAGTTCTTCTTCTAGTTCAAGTTCTAGTTCATCTAGCTCTAGTAGTTCAAGCAGTTCTAGCTCATCGTCTAGTTCACTACCAAGTAGCTCTTCAAGTTCATCATCTTCAAGTAGCACACCTATCGAAGAAGATCCATATGAGCCAATTGATACATTCTCTAAAAGAATGCCTGGCGAATTTGAACCACTTTCAATGGTCAAGATGTGCTATCCAAACAACATGCCGTTGAATGTGTATAAGACCATTGCAAAAGATAATAAGGTTTTGCTTTTAGTTAATCCTGATTACCAAAATAGATCACGTATTGAGAAAGCCAGAAGCGATTTAACTAATGCTGGTGTTAACGTCGATAACGTGACATTCTTGGACATGAATATCGATGATGACTATGCTTATTGGGTGAGAGACTTTTCTCCATTCTACGTTTTTAAAGATAAGCAGTTATCAATCGTCGATTTTAATTACAATAGACCACAAAGAACGGAACAAAACGCTGTTCCAAAAAAACTAGCTGAGGATTATTTCTATATCCCTTATGACAAGATGAGTCTAACTCATACTGGTGGTAACTTAATGCAAGATGGTAGAGGTACTGCTTTTAGTGATGATTTAGTGATTCAAGAAAACAACAATAATGAAGCCAGAGTGCGTTCTTTAATGAAGACTTATACCGGCACTGATAACTATGTTATCACTATCGACCCACAAGGTGACTATATTGCTCACATTGACTGCTGGGGCAAGATTGTCGCGCCTGATAAGATTATCGTCGCTAGACTTCCTAAGAATAATCCACGTTACCAATACTATGAACAAGTCGCTAACGAACTAGCGAACACTAAGTGTATCTATGGCTATAACTATCGTGTTTATCGTATTGATGAACCAGGTGGAAGCGCTGTCGCTCCTTACACAAATTCATTAATCGCTAATGGCCATGTCTATATGCCTTTAGGTAGTAGTGCTTCCTATAACGAAAGAGCGCTTGATGTCTATAAAGAAGCTTTGCCTGGTTATGATGTTGTGGGCCTTCAAGGTTTCTCTTCCTCTAACCAAAATGCTTTCTTAAATACTGATGCTTTACACTGCCGTACTCATGAAGTGCCTGATCAAAATATGGTCTTCATTGATTCACGTGAAGTGAACTATGGTAATGTGCCTTTAAAAGATAAATATGTTATTAAAACTAATGTAGTTAGCTATGCTAATGAAGAGATGAGCGATGTCAGTATCCACTACTCAATTAATGATGCTGACTATATCACATGTCCAATGAATCAATATCAAGAAACCACTAACTACACATTCGTTTTTGACAATTTAAAAAGTGGCGACGATGTGAAATACTACATCGAGGCCACTGATGCTAAAAACAATTATAACGTTGATCCAACCTGTGGTCAGTTAGACCCTCACCACTTTGTTATTGATTAAGAACGTCTTTATATTCGTCTGATGATTCCATCATCTTTTTAGCGTAGGAACAAATCGGATTAATCTTTTTATTTTGTTTTCTTGCTTCCTCAATGACGGCTAAGACTAAACGTTTTGCGATACCTCTACCACCGAATTCTTGTTTCACAACTGTGTGAGTGATTGACCAAACGCTATTCTCTTCCTTGTATTGGCAGTAGCCAATAATATCCTCATTATTTAAAGCGATACTTCTTTTCTCTTTAACAATCATTTTTACGATAATTTCTTCCATAATCTACCCCTTTATTTTTGTATCAATCTTTTTCGCGGTTTCTTCACTTATTGAAACTGGTCCACGGATAAGTGAGATACCAATAGTTTTTAAATAAGCGAAATTGATATTGTTATGTTCTACTTTTTCTAATAGTTTGATTTTCATTAGTTTGCTCATTGATACTTCTTTTGATTTAAATTCAAAAGGAATATCAGTTTCTACGACTTCGCATTTATATTTAACAGCGCCCACAGGATTAGCGACATACATATAGCAAACATCACCAATATTTACTTTTCTTGATTGCTTCCAACCAGTGACACCTTTGTCTCTAATAAAAGCGGCTTCTAAATCATAGAATTTAGGATTACATGGTTGGATGAAATATAATCTTTCATTACCTTTACGAATAGTTTTTCCAATCATGAAATCACGTGAATAATTGATATACGACATCACTTCTTCATCAGTGAGTGAATCATCTAAAAGGATGGAGACCCACTTCTTCTTATTCATATGGTACGAAGGAAAGATGGTTTTATTATCAATAATACAATCCCTATTATTTTCATCAATTCTGACATTGATAACATCAATGAGTTCTTCACTATCGAGGCCAAGAACTGACTTTTTAACATTCATCACTAAGCCATACCATTTCTTATTAATGTGATATCTAAAAACACCATAGTTTTTAATATGTGGATCTTCGAAAGGATAATCAGGTAATTCGTGATATCTTTCCTTAATAAGTGACATTAAGCGATTAGCCTGGTCTGAAACAAATGGTCTTTTAAAGAAACATTTATCTTTAATGTCTTCTAATAAGGCTTTATAAGTTTCTCTAACTTCACCCACAAAGCCTCCTTGAAATGATTCATTTCTCAGTTGGCTATATTCTTCATCAAAAGCTTTTTCAATGACTTTGCCGTTAACTACACCTTTTTCATTAATAGTGATTAAGGCTTTAAATTCATCATTACATATATCTTTAGAATATGTATAAACACCCCCAAAGCAATCAAAGCCATATGGAATTAATTTATCAAAATCAACTTTATAAGAAGCAAATATTTCTTGTTCAATGAGCATAGAAATATTGTATCACACTCTAGTAACAATATTTAAAATTGAATGCAGTCTAACGCTAACATGATGACAAAGCCGATGATAAATGACCAAACACCAAAGTGGTCATGACCTTCACTTGTCATTTCTGGAATCATTTCTTCCGCGACAACATAAATCATACAACCCGCAGCGAAGGCTAAAGCCCATGGCATAATGCCTTGGATTTGCATCGCTAAGAATAAACCTAAGACAGCGGCTATTGGTTCCACTGCCCCTGATAACATGCCAAATAAGAAAGCTTTACCGCTTGAACCTGTTTCACCTTTGATAGGTAAGGACACTACTGCGCCTTCTGGGATATTTTGAATACCAATACCAATAGCGAGTAATAAAGCGCCTAATAATAAAGCAGCGTTATCTGGTTGAGATAAGGCTACACCAAAGGCAATACCAACAGATAAGCCTTCTGGAACATTATGGATAGTAACCGCGAGGAACATCTTTGATGTTTTGCTCATTCTTTTCGCAGATAAGCCTTCTTCTTTGTTTTCTTGCACGTGGAAGTGTGGAGTAAGTTTATCAATACCCCACAAGAAGCCTGCGCCTAGAACAATAGAGATGACCACCACTAGCCAAGAAGGCATATAAGTAACTTCAGATTCTAAAGCTGGCTTAATAAGTGAGAAAAAAGACGCTGAGAACATCACACCTGCGGCAAAGCCGGTGAAGATTTTATTTAATTTAGGTGAGATTTCTTTTTTGCGGATAAAAAATACGAATAATGTACCTAACGTTGTGCAGATAAAGATTAATGATATACCGATGATTGGATATAGAACTTGTTTCATAAATCTCCCCTCCTTTTGCGCTAGTTAGTCTTAACTAACTTATTACTATATCACTATCCCTATTTTTGTAAACATAAAATAAGATGTTTTTTATCAAATAATTTTGATTTAAGAGAATACGCCTTTACAATATATAAGGACTACCTTGGAGGATATTATGACCAAACAAGAATTTATTGCGTTAGTAAAAGAATTACTAGCAGAAGAAAATTTAGATGATAGGAATCAAGATTTACAACTTGTAAGAAGGGAATATAAATACATCGTTAACCGCGATGAAGAAACGTTCTTTGATCAAGATGAAACAAATAAAGCGGTTGCCCTATTTAACGAACTCGCTAAAAAGGAACCAAAATTACTCGTTTCTCCACTTGAAGAAAAGAAAGCCATCATTGAACAAGCAAGAAAGTTATTAAATAAAAAAGAAATTCTCGCAGCGAATCGTGAACTCGATAAATTAAATAATGATTTTAGAAAAGTCGGTCGCGCTGGAAATAAAGAACAAGATGATGAACTCTGGAACGAATTCAGACAAATTAAAGACGAATTCTACGCCAAAAAGAGAGCGTTCTTTGAAGAATTAGATAAAGCTAATGAAGAAAAACGCGCTAAGAAAGAAAACATCATCGAAAGAGCCAAAGAAATCGTTAATAATATCAAAGATATTAGAGAGTCTAATGCTCAAATGGATGCCTTAAGAAAAGAATGGAAGGAAGTTGGCTATTCTGGCAAAGGCGATGAATATTTATGGAAAGACTTCACTAGAGTGATGGATGAATTCCAAGAAAAGAAGAAGGAAAGACACGGCGAAATGCTTAAACTCTTTGAAGAAAGAGCGGCTAAAAAAGAAGAATTAATTAAGAAAGCCAGAATCTTACTTGCTAACTCTGAATTCACCGATGAAGAAATCGAAAAAGTGAAAGCCTTAAGAGGCGAATATAAAGCCGTTGGCTTCGCTGGTAAAGATAAGGATGACGATTTATATCAAAGATTTAATGAAGTCATTCAAAAATACTTCGAAGAAATGAAATTCTATAAAGACTAGGACTTAATAAGTCCTTTTCTTTTTCAAGAAACCTAGTTTGTATTATTTGGCAATAAAAAAGGTGAAACGCTTATTAAACGCTTCACCATTTCTTTATTAAATCCTTATTTTAGCGGGTATAGCCATAGACTACTTGGCAATTAGAAATATTCCAGTTTGTTTCCCAACCCTCTGGTTTTTCACTTGCTTCACAGTTAAGGACACATTCAGTGCTACAGTATTGGAAGGCATAGGCTTTAATCACTGTGCAGTTAAGTGGAATAATAACTTGTCTTAAGGAAGAGCAATTTCTAAAGGCGTATGATCCGATATAAGTGACTGAGTTACCCAAATCAACTGTCTTAATAATGGTATTACCATCAAAAGCATAATTAGCAATCTTGATATTAGAGACACCTTCAATTTGATTTGGAACAACCAAATTAACGTCTGTGGAGCCTTCCACTAAGCCAAGGATATGAATAGCATCGGTCACACCATTTGATGTTTTAGCGTATCTATAACTTCCTTCTACACCAGAAGAAACATAATCATAGATGATTTGTTTATTAGCGGAGCTACTTCCTGACCAATATTGCTTCCAGTTAGGTTGAGCCACACTAGCCTCAATGAGAATGGCTATTTTGCCCATTTCATCAAAAGCATAAGCCTCAATTGTGGTCACACTGATAGGAATAACGATTTCTCTTAAAGAGGTACAGTAATCAAATGCTTGTCTACCAATTGTAGTTAAGGTAGATGGCATATTAATAGAAGTTAATTTAGAGCATTTTAAGAATGCGCTTTGTCCAATTGAAGTCACACCATTATGAAGCACGACTGTTTCTAATTTAGTACAATTTGCAAAGCAATTTGTTGGAATCTTTGTGACACCTGCACCTAAATCAATAGAAACGAGTTCACTTAAACCGTTAAATAAATTTGCGGGTAAGCGAATATCGCTGATACCTTCAATTTGATCTGGAATGACAAGGTTTTTCTTATTAAGTCCTGTAGCGGTTAATCCAGTAATTGTGACATATTGTTCACCCATATATGTTTGAGCAACATATTTAAAATCATCAGTGGCATCTAAGGAGACGAAATCATAATAGATTGGTTGAGAACCTTTCCAGTTGCTTTCCCATCCACTACTGGAGGAATGTGCATTCGTGTAAATAGTAGATTTTGGACAGTCATCGAAAGCGTATCTACCAATTGTAGTCACACTACTTGGTAAATAGATATAAGTGAGGTTGGAACAACCATCAAAAGCATAACTTTGTATTTCAGTCACACTACTAGGAATTTCTAGTCTTGTTAAAGAAGTACAATAACGGAAAGCATAGCTACCGATAATAGTTAATGAGTTAGAGAATGTGATATTACTTAAATTAGAGCAACTCATAAAAGCATTTTCACCAATACGAGTAACGCCAGTTAAATCGACACTACGAATATTAACATTGGACTTAAATAAGTTTGAAGCCACTCTGATGTCACTAATGCCTTCAACAACGGTTGGGAAAGTGAAACTTTCTAACTGACTTGTAGCTTCGCTTAATCTTAAGATAATAACATTGTTATTACCACTGACGCTTCTAGTAACATAGTTATAATCTTCACCTTCCACTAACTTTGTACAACTTGTATAGACAGTTGCGCCAGAACGCCAATTGTTACCCCAAGAAGGAACGGAAGAATGTTCAATACAAATATAGGCTGAAGCATTTATTGAATAGAAAGCATATTGTTCAACTGTCGTAACTGAAATTGGAAGATAAACTTGATATAAGTCTTTATTATATTCAAAAGCACTATTTTCAATGACTGTGCATGTTGAAGGAATAATTACTTTCTTTAACTGACAGCTATCAAAAGCATAAGAGCCGATTCTTTCTAAACCTTCATTTAATACGACTTCGCTTAACTTTGTGCATTTATAGAATGCATAGTTAGGAATCTTTTTAATTGTGGCAGGAATAGTAATCTTTTCAATTTTAGTGTTTTCTCTTGAGAAGTTTGTTCCTAAAGCAGTTACTGATTTACCGTTAAATGAAGTAGGAATAACAATTTCACTAACACTTTTACCTTCATCAGTTAAAGAAACTGTATAGCCATCTTCGTTTTCAACGAATTCATAATATCCTGTGCCCCATTTAGCGGTAACAACACTGACACCTTCATATTCCCAAGTGCCTGAAGTAGGAATGGCTAAAGTCTCATTAGCAAACCAGCCTAAGAAGGTGAAGCCGGTGTTAACTGGGGTGCCTAAATTATAGGCTTCACCATAAGTCACGGTTACTACACTATCAGGTTGACCATTACTTGGTTTTAAGGTGATTTGTTTACTGACACCATGGGCATCAAAAACCGCTTTAGTGGTAAAAGATTTACTGACATTGGTTAAATCCTTATCCCAACCCGCAAATGTGTAATAGTAAGAAGAAGTCGCTTCTCTAGTTGGTGTTGGGCCATAATAAACTGCTGTTTCTTGATAATAAACGACATCTGTATAAAGTAATTGATCGTTATAGTTATAGAATTTAACAGTGTATTCAACGTTAGTTGTTGAGTACTGGGCTACACGGACACAATCGCTTGTGATGTTTTCTAAAGAGCCATCCCAACCAGTAAATGTATATGTAAATTCAGGAGTATTTGTTCTTGTTGGGGTTGCTCCTGTATAAGTAGCATTCTTACCGTCTTCAACATTTACTTCTTGAAGTATCGTGCCATCGTAGTTTTTAAATGTCACTTTGTGATAGATGGTGATTGGTTTTTGAGTTTCAGTGTATTGGGCCACGCAAATTAAATCTTGGGTGACATTCTCTAAAGAATGATCCCAACCACTAAAAGTGTATGAATATTCATTAGTTTCTGGTCTAACAGGTGTTGGCCCCATATATGTCGCGGTCTTACCACTTTCAACATATGTTTCATATAACAATGTGTCGTCGTAGTTTTTAAATGAGACGGTGAACTTAACTTGAGTTTCACTAAACTGCGCGATGCGAACACAGTCACTGGTGATGTTTTCTAAAGAACCATCCCAGCCAGTGAATGTATAGGTATGTGTTGGAGTTGATGGTTTAGTTGGAGTTGAAGCACTGTAGACTGCTGTTTTGCCTTCTTCAACAGTAACTTCTTGTAATAAAGTGCCATCGTAGTTTTTGAATGTTACTTTGTAATAATTAGTCACTGGTTTAAGTATCTCTTCATATTGAGCGACACGAACACAGTCGCTTGTAATGTTTTCTAAAGGTTGATCCCAACCAGTAAATGTATATGTACATGTAGCGGTTTCCATTCTTGTTGGTGTTGGACCAGTATATATAGCGGTTCCTCCTTTTTCCACGACTGATTCACTTAGTAAAGTGCCATCATAGTTTTTAAAAGAAACCGTGTAGTTCACGATGATAGGTAAGCTACTTGAAGAGCTAGATGAACTGCTTGAACTCACACTACTAGAACTACTTGATGCACTACTGGAACTAGGTGAACTACTATTAGAAGGAACACTGCTAGTTGTAAGATTTGTTTTTGTATTTGAAGTAGTCAAACCAATGGCGAGGCCAATGCCCGCACCGACGGTTAATGAAGCCACTATTGAAATAATTATAGGAAGTTTTTTCATATTAAATTCTCCTTATAAAACGAACATGAGAATTCGTAGCATTAAATAATAGTTATTTATTAAGTAACAATCAATATATTTTAAATAAACAAAACGTAAACTTTTCACTTTTGGCTATTTGTCATCTAAAATCGTAATTATTTTTGATGCCATCATAAAAAAACAGTACCGATGTATATCGATACTGCTTTTTGTTGTTTTTTAATCTAAAAATCCACCATTTCTAATCTCTTAGAAGAGACTTTGTATACCACTAAGTGGAAAATAAATGAGATTAATAATGCTCCACCAAGTGCGCCGAGTTGAATACCGATATGAAGATTATTAAGAATTTCTAATCCTGGAATATATGGTAAGCCAATCGTGAAAGCCACGATATATACCACAAATCCTAGGATGGTGAATAATGTCGACATGACGATTGATTTACCTTTCTTATAGTAAATTGGGAAGAAGATTAAATCCGCGATAGCGTAGCCAATAATGGCAATCGCTATAAGAAGAACATAACTATCAAGCCCTAAACCAGGGATGACATATTTTTCTGGATTTTCCGATGATTGCGCTGCGTAAAAATTAATTATACGGGCAAGAGGATATAAAGCTGATGTGATAGCAATGAAAGCTACTTGCATGAGAATGACGGTAATAATTCTCGCCATAACAATATCTTTCTTACGCACTGGCAATAGAGTCGAATAAAGTAAATCATTACTTTGTTGACCTTTATTAGCCCCTAAAAAGAGGATTGGATAACAAGTTAAAACATAGATGAAACCAATTCCTAATGGATAAGAAGGAATAAGAAGCATAAGGGGGAATAGAACAATAAAAATATAACAAATTGGGTGCATCGACAATTTGAGTTCTTTATAAATCAAAGCTTTCATTTTTAGTTTTACTCCTTTCGATATAAACCATGATTTGTTCTAAATCTGGTTCTTGTGGTTCAATTTTGTTTTTAATAAAGAGATCTT
>CAMZGG010000017.1 GCA_947306345.1 uncultured Caryophanales bacterium | reverse complement strand
TTTTTGCTCAGTGTTAGGATAGATACGATACTTATAAGCTTTTCTAATCATAATTGTGGGTAAAACAAAAGGGATATAAAAACTAAGTTTGTTTTCATACCCCTAATTACTTTCCTACTTATAGTATATCAATTTATTGATATAATCTCAACAAATATTTGCTTTTTATATAGATATTTACTTGTTTTTATAAACATTTATAATTAGCAATTCATCCCCAACCTATAGATGTAGCCATCGAGCAGTTCTTGTCGATGTGGAGGACTTCTTGCTAAAATATGTTAAATATGTCACAATTCTAAACGAAATATGATTTGCAAAAACGATTTATACGATTTATTAGATGAGTCTTTCTCTTACGTTATCTGTAATGATGATGGCGATAAATTAGAAGAACTTTTTGATCGTGCGATTGAAAACAATAAAGACAACTTTGTTGTATTTAAAAATGAATTAGAAATCATTAAAGATATCTTAAAAGAAGATGTACAGTTCTTTATGGATAGCGATCCAGCAGCTTCATCATTAGATGAAATCAAGATGGCTTATCCTGGTTTTAAAGCGATTGCGATTTATCGTATCTCACATGTCTTATATGAATTAGGTTATACAGTACACGCTCGTTACTTCTCAGAACTAGCGCATTCTCAAACCGGTATTGATATTCATCCAGGTGCCACTATTGATTATCCATTCTTCATCGACCATGGTACAGGTACCGTTATTGGTCAAACCTCCACTATTGGTAAAAGAGTGAAGATTTATCAATGTGTCACTCTTGGCGCGGTCTCACTTAGCAATGCTGAAAAAATGAGGGGCGTTGTTAGGCACCCACAAGTTGGTGATAACGTGACCATCTATGCTGGTGCCTCATTACTTGGACCTATCAGAATTGGTGATAACGTCACAATCGGTAGTAACGTCTTCTTGCTTGAAGATGTACCAAGCAACACTCGCGTGGTCATTGGTAAACCTGCATTAGTGTTCACAAAGAAGTAAGGCTCGAAGTTAAAGAGTCTTTTTTCTTGCAAATAAAATTAGATTGTATACAATTTATTATGGAGGAAATAATTATGAATATTTATGATTTCTCAGCAAATGATTACTTAGGAAACAACGTTTCCTTACAACAATTTAAGGGCCAAGTTGTCCTTGTGGTTAATACTGCGACAAGATGTGGCTTCACTCCACAATATGAAGGCTTAGAAGCTTTATACGAAAAATATAAAGATCAAGGTTTTGTGATTTTGGATTTCCCATGCAACCAATTCTTAGCCCAAGCTCCAGGAACTTCTGAAGAGATTCATGCGGTTTGTTCTTTAAGATACAACACCCAATTCCCACAATTTGAAAAGATTAAAGTTAACGGCAAAGATGCCCATCCTTTATTTGTTTATTTAGAATCTCAAAACGAACAAAAGAAGGTTAAGAAAGTTAAATGGAATTTCACCAAATTCTTAATTGGTAGAGATGGTACTTTCTTAGGCAGATTTGAGCCAACTGTTAAACCTGAAGATATTGAAGAATCTATTGTTAATGCTTTAGGCAAATAACATGAAAAACGAAGAGTTATTAAGACTTGATAATCAAATCTGTTTTCCAATGTATGTAGCGAGTAAAGAAATCGTCCGCCGCTATATTCCTTTATTAAACAAATTAGATTTAACTTATACCCAATACATTACCTTATTAGCATTATGGGAAAAGGATCATATTACCGTTAAAGAATTAGGCGAAAAACTATATCTAGACTCAGGAACTTTAACACCACTATTGAATAAGTTAGAAAAGAAGGGCTATATTATAAAGAATAAAAGCGATAAAGATGGTCGTGAATTAGTGGTCATTGTCACTGATGAAGGTCTAAAACTTAAGCAAAAAGCGTTAGACATCCCACCTGAAATCGCAAAATGTGTAAATTTAAAGAAAGAAGAAGCAATAGTTTTTTATCAATTATTGCATAAGGTCCTAGACGGTTTTTATGTCAAATAATAGAAGTAAGGTCATTGTTAGAACAAGTGTTGTTGGTATTCTCACCAATCTTGGTTTAGTCACGCTTAAGGCGTTTGTCGGTATCATCGCCGGCAGTATTGCGATCATTATGGACGCAGTTAATAACTTAAGTGATGCCTTATCTAGTGTTATCACCATAGTGGGCACTAAATTATCGCAAAAGAAACCAGATGCTAAACACCCTTATGGCCATGGTAGAGTCGAATATCTAACTAGCTTAATTATTAGTGTTCTTATTCTTATCGCTGGTGTGACCGCGATTGTTGAATCAGTCATCAGCATCATTGAAAAGAGAGAACCATCGTTTGATGTCATTTCTTTAATTCTTATCGCTGTCGCGGTCTTAGTGAAAATCGGTTTAGGTTTATACTTTAGACACGTTGGTAAGAAGGTAAACAGTGAAGCTTTAAAGGGTTCTGGTATCGATGCATTATTTGATGCATTATTGTCCTTAGGCACCCTTGTTGCAATCGCTGTTTCACTCATTTGGAAAGTTAACATTGAAGGTTATATTGGTATCATCATTGGCTTATTCATGATTAAGTCTGGTATTGATGTTCTTAGACAATCATTATCAAGCATTATTGGTGAACGTACGAGTAAGGAAACAAGCGATGCGATTAAGCATTTAGTTTGTGAAAACCCTGAAGTCAAAGGCGCTTACGATTTAATCGTTAATAACTATGGTCCAGATAGAGGTATCGGTTCTATCCATATCGAAGTCGATGACAAGATGACCGCGAAAGAAATCCATCCATTAACTAGAAAGATTGCTTTTGAAGTCTATGAAAAGTTTGGAATTATTATGACAATAGGCATTTATGCCTCTAATAATAGCGATCCACTTATCAATGAGATAAGAGCAGATATCCAACAAGAAGTCTTAGCGCACCCCACTATTAAGCAAATTCATGGTTTCTATTGTGACCAAGAATTAAAAGCTATTTCATTTGATGTTATCGTGGACTTCAAAGATAAAGATGCTCCTAAACTCATCAAAGAAATACATGATGACTTACAAGCGAAATATCCTGATTATCAGTTCTATATTGTCGAAGACAAAGATTTCACAGATTAAAAGAAAAGCCCCTAGAGGGCTTTTTTAATATCTTCTAATGTAATTGGTCCTTGTCTAACAAGTCTGATTTCTTCACCTGTTAAATCAATAATTGTGGAAGGAAGTCCCCCTACTGATTCACCAGGAATAATAACTGCGACTTCATCATTGAAGATTTCTTTAACTTCTTTATCATTCATCGCAGGTTTTTGATCCGCTCTATTAGCAGAAGGAACTAGAAGTGGTTTTTCTAAATATCTTAATAAATCCAAAGCTTCTTTATTAGAGGGGATTCTCACGCCAATCACGCCTGTATTATGCGTTACGTATGTAGGTACGCAATCTTTACACCTGAGTAAAAGTGTCACTGGACCTGGCATGAAGTTCTTTAAAGCGTTTAAGAGCGATTTATCAATAAAAGCGTATTTATTAATTTCTTCTAAATCGTAGAGCATTAAAGTGTATGGCTTATCTTCTCTTCTTCTTTTAATTTGATTTAAAAGATGGTAGGCATTTTCATCATCGTAATAAACACCTAAGCCAAAAACTGTTTCAGTAGGAAACGCAATCACTTTGTGATTGTCTAATGCTTCTTTTGCTTGTTGATAATATTTTTCCATTTTGATTCTTATTTTAATGACCACCACTTTTGATGAAGTTACTAATCAACTTCCATCTATAGATTTTTGTTTCTATTTGATGGCTGCCTCTATTGTAAACAATAATGATTATTTTGTTAAATGTCTTTTTCCTCCACAAAAAATGTATTTTTTATATTTTTCTAGGTGTGGTATATTTTTCTTGTTTGAAAGAGGGAACTTTATAATGAAACATTTAATTATTTTTAATCCAGTCGCTGGAAAGGCAAACGATGGCGGCGCAGCTTTTGAGCAAAAAATTAAAGAAAGCTTTGAAGGATTAGATTACGAAATATATAAGAGCACAGGTCCACGTGCGGTCACAGAATTCTTAAAAGGCTATTTAAAGAAAGCTAAAGACACTGTGAGAATTTACGCTTGTGGCGGTGATGGCACAGTTAACGAAGCAGTTAATGGTATGGTTGATTTTGATAACGCTGAACTCGCTATCTTACCAACTGGTACAGGTAATGACTTTGTTAAGATTTATGGCGTTACAAATGAGAACGTTGAACAATATCGTTCATTCAAGCCATTAATCGAAGGCCAACCTGTTGCTGTTGACTTAAGCAAAATCTCTGGTGCTTCTTTAAGAGAACCATTATATTCCATCAATGTTATTAACTTCGGTTTCGACGCGATTGTCGGTGCTCGTGGTAACTACTATAAAGAACATGGTTTACCAAAAGACGCTAAAGAAGGCACCAATCCATATGACTACGCTTTAAAGCATGATGCGATGAAATATGGTCGTTTCAATGATATTGAAGTTTTTGCTGATGGTGAAAAACTCAATGAAAAACAAATGTTATTAGCCACATTGGCTCAAGGCCAATTTGTTGGCGGTCAATTCAAATGCGCTCCAAAGAGTAGCAACACCGATGGTTTAATCGATGTCTGTGTTTTAAAGACTATGACATTCCTTGGTTTAGGTATGATTATCGGTACATATACCAAAGGTAAACACTTAGATAAACCAAGAAAGAAAATCGTCTATCGTCAAGCCAAAGAAATCAAAATGGTTTCTCCAAAAGATTTCGATGTCTGCGTTGATGGCGAAATGATTTGCGGTAAAGAATTTAAAGTTGAAGTTTGTCCAAAAGCCATTAAATTAGTCCCACCTGCAAAAGCGGAATAGTTAATTTATGATAGTTTCTATATTTTGTGTAGCCGTTGGCGCTATTTTATCCATTGTCAGTGCTTTCACATTCTGGCCTGTCCAAATGTGGTATGACATCTATCGCCCAATCGTCTTATTCATTGCTGGCTATTTTGGTGGTTTAGCAATTGCTTGGATCTTCTTTGATTTGGCCGGTAGATTCACTGTCTCTTACAAGAAGAACTATGCAAAGCCATCCAAGTTCGCACACTTCTTATTAACCAGTGGTATTTCTTATATTAATAACCACGCTAATATCCGTGTTAAAAAGATTGGCTTAGACAAACTTCCAAGTGATCCATTCTTACTTGTGAGTAACCATAAGAGTAAGTTTGACCCAATGTTAACCGCTCAAGCATTAGCAAAACGTGATTTAGCCTTTGTTACGAAGGAAGACAACATGAAGATTCCATTAGCTGGTAGATTCATGTGGCGTAATGGCTATATGCCAGTCAATAGAGCGGATAAGATGCAATCTCTCGAACAATTCAAAAAAGCCGCTGAATTAATCGGTTCTGGTGCATCAAGTGTTGGTATCTATCCTGAAGGTAGCCGTCAAGAAGAATCAGTCATCTTAGCGGACTTCCATAATGGTGCCTTCAATATTGCCACTAGAACAAAATGTCCAGTCGTCATTATGACAGTGAAGGGCACAAGTCAAATCCATAAGAGATTCCCACGTTCTAGTAAAGTTGAACTTAAACTTGTACAAGTGTTGTACTACGAGGATTACTCCTCAATGAATGCAACTGAACTCTGCAATTATGTCCATGATATTATGTATAAGGAATTGAGTGAATAACATCACTCTTTTTCTTTATCTTCTATAACCTACCTTATCTTTAAACGTTTGAATAAATATTCTGTAAAGATTTTGCCTAGAATATCAATGCCCGTCTTAGGAGTTTTTAAGTCAATAGGCCATTTGTATCTATTGTTAGATGGATACACTACAATTCAATCAATAGTTATCAGTTATATGACCACTATTTAAGAGATCACTTGACTAGTGAGGTAAAAAATAATAGCAAGGATAAGAACTTGCTATTTTTTTAAAAAGGGCGTATACCTATCGGTATGAACAACCAAAAGAAACGTCTCAATCCATATTTACTCGTTATTCTTTCATTTGTAATCATTATTCTTATTGGTTCAGTTCTTTTAATGTTCCCATTCTCTAGAACAGCGAATAACTATGGCAATTATATTGACTGCTTGTTTTTAGCGACATCTGCTACTTGTGTGACTGGTTTGAATTCTTTCCCACAAGGTATAGCACAAGAACTTACATTTGCAGGTCAATTAATCTTATTACTCCTCATCCAAGTTGGTGGTTTAGGTTTTATTACCTTATTCACCTTCGTTTTCACTTTATTCAACCGTAAATTACAATTTAAAGATCGTTTATTCATTTCCTTAATGGTCAACAATGAAGATATGGCGCAGGTCACCACTTTCGTAAGAAAGATTATCTTAATCTCTTTCTCTTGCGAATTAATTGGTTTCTTATTAGGCTTACCAGTCTTCTTATCATATTCAGAAAATGTTCCTACTGCTTTGTGGAACTCTTTATTCACATCTATTTCTAGCTACAACAACGCTGGATTTGATTTATTTGGTAGCACTTCTCTTATTAGAGGTAACGGTGGCTTCATTGATTCATTACCAAATTGGGCCTATTACTATTTATGCTCCTACATCATGGTGCTTATCGTATTAGGTGGTATTTCATTCCTTGTGGTTATGGATATCTTCGCGAAACGTAAATTATCACAAGTTCGTGTCTTTACTAAGATTTCATTATTAATGACTGGTACCTTAATTGTTTCTGGCTTCTTAGTCTTCTGGGCGGGCCAAGGATTTAAGAATCCATTTGATGCTTTGTTCCAATCCGTGACATGTAGAACTGCGGGCTTTGCCACTATTGATCAGGATAAGTTAAGTGTTGTTAATAAAGTATTCTCTTGTTTCTTAATGTTCTTCGGTGGTAACCCATTAGGTACCGCTGGTGGCGTTAAGACCACTACTTTGTATATTATCGTTTTGGCTATGATTTGCTACTTAACAGGACGTAAAGTTACTTCCTTCCATAGAAGATACTCTAACGAAGTTATCGTTAAAGCGATGTCCTTAGTTATTCTTGGTGTCGCTGTTATCTTCATTAGCTTTATTGCGATTTACGCCTTTGAAGCCAATATGGACGTAGCCGCCATTGGCTTACAAAGCCCAAAAGCCAGCGCTTTAGCGTACGAAGTATTCTCTGCATTCGGCACTGTTGGTGTCACAGCCGGGGTTACTCCATATTTAAGTGTTGGCAGTAAAATTGTGATTATATTATTGATGTTTATTGGTCGATTAGGTCCAATTACATTCTTACAATTATTGGGTAGCAAAATGCGCTTTGATGACCAAAGCAAATACCGCTACGTAGAAGAAGACTTCTTAATTGGTTAATGAAGATTATTCTTCATCAGCTTTCTTATATCTATTAGTGCCTCTTAATGCTTCAATTAAAGCTTGCTTTTCTAATGGTCTGAAGAAGTAGAAGCCTTGGAGTAAGACATCACTATCAACTTCTTTGATGAGTAAGTATTGGTCAATGTTTTCAACACCGACGATAGAAGTTTTCATATCGAAACGACGGATTAATAACAATAATTGTTTTAAGGAATTATAACGTTGGTTATCACTATCGATGTGATTAACAAGGTTACGGGAAATCTTCACTTCATCGAAGCCGATTTCTTTTAAGATTTCAATAGAAACATAGCGACCTGTGTATTGGTCACACACTAAGACGATATTGAGATCTTTAAGTAATTTAGCGATACCCTTGAATTCATCAATATGTGTAGAGACATCGTTTTCAGGAATTTCGAAGGCGATGAATCTCTTTGGAAGTTTAAGGTCATCAATATATTTCTTAATATCTTTAGCGAAGTTCTTATCGGTAAAGAAGGAGTAGTCTGTATTAAGACCAAATCTTCTAAAGCCTAAGGATGAGAAGAACAACGCGCCATATTCCTTATATAAGGATGCTGTGAAATCAAGAAGGGCGTGAGAAATAATACCGATTTGGTTATGTTTCGCCGCGACATTAACGACTTCATCAGTACGCATATTAACATTACGGTAATCATCGGAAATACGTAAGAGTAACTCAGCACCATAGATTTGCTTATCATTCGCATTAACCATTGGTTGTAAGTTGATACCATATGTCTTATCACCGAATGATTTCTTAATAATAGAAAGAATGTATTCTTCTCTATTTGCACTTCTAGAGTAATCACTTTCATCGAAATAGATGTAGTCTCTATTTGTTTCATAACGGCCTCTTGTGGAGAAGACGTCGGCTTGTTTAATTAAACTAGTAGCGTTAGGGAAGGCACGAGGATAGCTGACTGGTAAGAATGTAATATTTAAAACATAGTCCGCGGACTTATCAACGTTCTTCGCGATTGCATAAATCTTTTCACATTCATCTAAGATGTCAGTTTGGCCATATTCGTAGAATAACATCGCTAAGAATTGGTTGGTGTAATAGAAGATGTTTTCTAAACCATGATGCGCTTTCTTAATACGTTTAGAGAAGTCACGGAGAATAGATAAAGTACCTTCAGAACCATGTTCTTCAACAAGTTGTTCTAAGTTATCAATTCTTAATAAGAGTAAATAACCTTTACCACTCATTGTGTAAATATCTTCTAAGTTCTCCACGAGAGTGTGGAAGGAATTGATGAGAAGGTCTTGGTTATAACGGCTATGTGATTTATGAGAATAGATATTCTTAATCGCTAAAACACGATAGATATTATGGTGATCAGATAAGACTAAGGATGTCTCATAGTTATCACGACCATTTTTCACAGTCTTTTTATTACCGGTGAGAAGTGGGCAATCCTTACAAGGCATATCTAAGCCATATAAAGCTTTATGGCATTTTTCACCGTATTTAAGATTTGGGAATAAGTTATTTAAAGTTTGACTGCCATTAAGGAGAGTAAAGTCATCCGCACTAACACGATATGTGGAGAAGTCAGCGATTTTAAGAATCGCATCGATTTCATCAAATGAGCTTTCGATTTCGGTATCTCTTTTTTCACTAATTAAGTAAGAACCAATTCTTGTGCAGAGCATTAACATTGATTCTTGGATATAAGAGTCAAACTTAAGTTGTTTATTTTTATTAAAGAAATAAATGACACCTTGGACAGCATCATTACTCTTAATGACATAGTAGAAACCACTTTCAAGTCCAATACGGTCTAAATGACGTCCTAAGGCGTTATTCGCATGATTCCTGAATGAGAAGTAATAAGAACCATTATCGTCCTTAGTTTCGTCCATAATGCGTATTAAAGCCTGATTGACGTTACCATCTTGAGATAATGGATTGATTTCATCTTCATTTGCCTGATAGGCAATGACATAACGTTTATTAACGGCATCCAAAGCAATGATACCAGCATAGTTGATATCAAAGTATTGGGCAGTTGTTTTAATTGTGTCTTGGATAATCTTAATATTTTCTTTCTTATAAGCCGTACCGACTTTCATCGCCATTAAAGGAGCGACGATCTTGCTCATGTGGTTGAGGTTTGTGGAATTTCTTAAAATAGCATTACTCTTAAGAGTGCTTAAACGGTTTGGTAAATAGAAGAAAACATCATTGCCTTGACGTTTTGCGTATCTTAAGTCTGGGAATAATTCTTGAACGTCACTATATGGGTAGCAGACAACAGAGAAATGCGCGGTTAAAGGTGTAATACCTTCCGCGAGACGTTTAGAAATAGATGCACTGCGCATACATGTTTCTAATTGTTCTCTAATTTTGCTCAAAGAATCGATTCTTGGTAAGTAGAGATAAACACTCTTTTGATCTTCACCAATGACATATAAAGGTTGTTCGTAGTCATAGAAGTTATCTTGTAAAACCTTAATGATATAGTTGATATCCTTTTTGGTTAAACCTTCTTCTTCTAAATCATAGTAGGTTTCGATAATGACGTTGCGGAAGTTTTGTGATTTGAAAATGACATTTTCTAATTCTCTTTTGAAAGTTTCAAAAGTCACTAAGTTTCTACCTCTATCGATATATTCCAATTCAATATCATCAAAGTTATTTTCACTTGGAATAAGAGTGGCGCCGATTAATTCTTTTCTTAAGACATCAACATGTTCGTTTAAAGCGTTAATTTCTTTATATTGCTTATTTGGATATTCACGGAAATCGTTTTGGTTTCTGGCAATATTTTCAAAATTACTGATAGTAACGCCATATAAGCCCTTAATGAAGACACCACTAAACCGTCTAATAACGTAAACTGTATAAGCAGCATAGAAGGCAATCATAAATCCAGCGAAAGCGATAAGCGCAATAAAGAAAGCAACGTTATCGGTTCTTGCATAGAAGAATGTTAAAAGAGTTAAGACAACAACAAGAACCGCGAAGAAAGCGATTGGGAAGGCAGTCACGAAACGGAAGAAGACTTTAATGGAACGAGTTTGACCTGGTTTTGGCATACTACTTACCTCCTTCAGTGATGATTTCATTACGGCCGATATCACCGATACAGGTGACAACCGCTTTACCAACGTTAACGTATTCTTTCATGGCTTTTAGGTATGTGTTAACGTCACTATTCTTATCTAAGTATCTTTCTACGACTTTGATGGAAACGAAAGGCACTCTAGTGAGAGAGCACGCTAAAGCGACACCACCAGTATTAGTGTCGAACACCACGTTTGTGTCATATCCCAAGATATGATCAAATTCTTCAATATCATAGATTTGTTCTGGTTTATGATAGTCCACACTTGTGGAAATGAAGTTAGCTTCTTTATAAACAGAATATGTTCTCTTTTCAAAAGCGCTTTCAATATAGGAGACAACGTCTTCAGAAGCATCAAAGACTTGGTCAAAGCCTGGGATTTGTCCATATTTAACGTTATCTTCATTAACTTGGTCAACATCGCCTAAGACAACACGCTTAGAAATAACGATATCTAATGGTTTTAAATCTTTAGAGTAAGCAATACAACGGCCCACTACTAAAACAAGGATGACGAAATATTTTTCGATGAGATACAAAGTAAGGGCACTACTTAAATAGTTAGTCTTAACTTGATCCACTAACATGACCGCTTGGTTAAAGATTGTGCCAATGGTCACTTTGAATTTGCCCATGACGAGTTCTTCTCTTTTGTTAGTGATGACACTTTCGAAATAGAGGATATCATCATGTTGACTACCAATAATCATGATCATGCTTTAACGCCCTCCTTCTTTTCAAATGGGTTATTATCTAAGAATTTTTCGAAAGCTTTCTTTTCAAGAGCTTCGGAATAATAGAAGCCTTGGATTGTATCACACTTAGCTTTCTTTAAGATTTCAACTTGTTCTTTGTTATCGACACCTTCAGCAACGACTTCCATGCCGTTAATCTTACATAAACCGATTAAGAACTTAACGATTTCACGTGATTTAGTGTCATTAACGATACCATCGATAAATGACTTATCAATCTTAACGACGTCGAATGGAATCTTCTTTAAGTTACCAACGTTAGAGAAACCAATACCAAAGTCATCCATTAAGACTCGAATACCGTTTTCTTTAAGTTTCTTAATAATGGAAATGGATAAGAATTGGTTAGCTTGAGATGTGGCTTCAGTAATTTCAATTTCAATTAAATTCGCTGGAACATGGAATTCATTTAAGATACCCATGATGGTATCTAAGAAGTTAGCACTATAGAATTCGAATAAGGAGAAGTTAACAGAGACTGGTAAGACTCTTCTACCTCTTCTAATTAATTCATTTAAGTCTTCACAAACTTGTCTTAAGACATAGATATCAATATCGTGGATTAAACCAATGGATTCCGCTTTGGTAAGGAACTTAGTAGGCGCTAATAAACCATACTTTTTAGAATTCCATCTAATTAAAGCTTCTGAAGAAATAAATTGTTTCTTCTCCAAATCAAATTTTGGTTGATAGTAAACAACGAATTCTTTGTTTTCTAAAGCTTGAGTTAATTCTTCAATGTCATTAGAGGAAACAGATTTACGGAATGTATCTTGATAGTAAGTGATTGTTTCAAAGTTCTTTTCGGAATTATCTCTTGCTAATAATGCGTTTTCAATTTGGTGAGTTAATAGTTCACTATCATAGACACGGGTGACACCGAAAAATGGTTGTACCCAGATATGACGACAGTTCTTTTCACCAAAGTCATAAACATCTTTAGCGATGATTTCACAGATGTTTTGAATGGATTGTTCGTTTTGTTTAGCGCAGTAGATTAAGAAAGAACCACGAGAGAAGGCATAGACAAAATCTCTTCTTCTCGCGTTAATCTTGCTTGGAAGTTCATTTAAAAAGTTAGCGATGTGATTGTTAATCAAATAAATTTCGTGGTTTCTATTAACGTTTTGAGAAACAACGAGTGAGGAGAAGGTGAACGCGATGATGTGTTCAGGTCTCTTCGCCATTTGATTTAATTTAGAAAGGACTTCCACACGCTTTTGGAAGGCGTACATGTTATTGAAAGCACTTCTAACGCCTAAGTTATATTCATTATCGTCTTGTAAGGTCTTAATCATGGAGAGATTAGAGACGAACAAATAAACACTGGTAACGAAAAGAATCGTCATGCCAATGGCACAGGCGTTGATAATGTTAAGAGTCGCAATATCATTTCCAAAGACACGACCAATCATCGCTAAACCAGCGAGAACAAAGGCAGTGGAAAGGAGAATACCGGTAATGATGACTGCAGTTAATCGGCCTCTACTTGCTTTCATTGTTGTCTCCTTTCTTCTTACTAAGCATCTCTTCTAGGAGTTGCTCTTTAAGTCTCTTTCTATCTGCTTCAGAAAGATTAATTGAACCATTATTATTACTACCAGAAGCGTTTGTGCCTTCAGCAGCGGTTTCTTCTGGATCTTTATACGCTTTAAAGATGTCAATCACACTGGTGATGACTAAATAGAAGGCTGGAATTAATAAGAGCACTAATAAGCCAAATGGGGAACTAACAAATGAGAAGAAACCACCTAAGAATGGGGAATTGACCACCACTCTACCAAGGATTTCTTTTTCAGTGAAAGCTTGATATTGGTTAATAACGATTGGTGTACCATCTTCTTCGTTATAACCCATTTGTTTTGATTTGTTATTGATACCAGCGGTAATGAATGTATATTTGCCTTTACCTTTTTCTAGACCGTTATTGATGTGGATTTCTCTCACTCTGTGGGTCATAGGAACACCAGTTGGGTCAGTTCTCTTTGTTAATTCAGGACTACTTTGTGGTGTGGTATAAGCATTATTGGTGTTATAAACATCAGCGAAAGTAATATCAACTTCTTCACCTGCAGTGAAACGTTCATAAATCTTATCAGCGTCTTCATTAAAGGTTATTAAAGCGGTACCGACTTTATATTTAGGATCCATAGAATCGGTTTTAACAACGAATGTGCCATAACCAAATCTAAGTTGTTGATCATAATGTTCTTTCTTATGAATCATGCCATCAATTTGGCCCGCCATAACGAAGCCGAAAAGCACAACGAAAATACCGGTAAGGATCCATTCGATTATCTTTCTGGCCTTACTTTTTGGCTTTTTCACGCGTTTTTCTTTTACTTCTCCGCTCATAAATTACTTTCTATTTTTTCTTACCTTGCTCGGCCTCTTGCGCTTTTCTTTCTTCTTGGCGTTTTTGCGCTCTAAGAGACTTTGGAGCTTTTTCTTTCTTATAGATAATGGCCACTGTGCCATCACTTCTCTTGAAGAATTTCTTAATCTTTCTGCCTTCTGGTTGTGGTTCTGCTTTCGCAGGGGCTGGTTTAGCATCTACTTGTTTAGCAGGTTCCTTAGTAGGAGCAGGTTTAGCTTCTTCCTTTGGAAGCGGCTTTGGTTTCTTTAATTGTGGCCAGATTTCATCAGCGGCTTGTTCAAAACTCACTGGTTTAGCCTTTTTCTTCTTATCGCCTTCATAGATGACGACTTCAGAGCCGTCGTATCTCTTGAACTTAATCTTTACTTTTCTACCCACTGGTTGTGGCTCTGCAGGTGCAGCTTCTTGGACTGGTTGTTCAGCAGCTGGTTGAGCAGGTGCAGCCTCCTGGGCTGGTGCTGGAGCAGGCTTTTCTTCCACGATTGGGGTTGGATTATTAAGTTGAGGCCAGATTTCATCCGCAGCTTCATCAAATGTCACTGTCGGTTCATAGATAACTGGGGCTGGTTTAGAAGGTTGTGTTTGTGGAGCTGGTTGAGCTTCTTTCTTAGCAGGAGCTTTAGCCTGTTTAACAGGAACTTTCACCACCACTTGTTCTTCTTGTCTAACAATTGGATTTGGATTCTTTAATTGTGGCCAAATCTCGTCCGCAGCTTCATCAAATGTCACGGTTGGAGTATAAACCTTAACGACCTTGACTGGTTGTTCTGGAGCAGGTTCTGCTTTAGCAGGAGCTGGGACTTCTTTAATAACTTCTTTAACAACAACTTTTTCCACGATCTTTTCTTTTGGTAATGGATGTGGGTTTCTAAGTTGTGGCCAAATCTCATCCGCTGCTTGTTCGAAGGTGACTGTTGGGACATAGACTTTCTCAACTTCTTTTTCTTTCTTTTTGCCCTTCTTAGGTTCTTCCTCTGGGGTATTATTAGCGTTAACAATTTCAGTAACGTCTTGTTTAGAAGCATCGATGATTTGTTGTCTCATCGCGTTGATTAAGTCTTCTTCCTCTTTCTTAATAGCGGCTTTTTCCGCTTCTAAGAGTTTGAGTCTAGCTTCTTCACGTTTCGCTAAGATATTCTTCACTTTCTTTTCGAAAGCGTTAACTTCTTTTTGTCTGCGTTTTAATAAGTCATTCTTAGCTTTAAGAT
This sequence comes from uncultured Caryophanales bacterium, assembly GCA_947306345.1. Taxonomy (GTDB): domain Bacteria; phylum Bacillota_I; class Bacilli_A; order RFN20; family CAG-826; genus RUG14515. The sequence continues at coordinate 4,265 of CAMZGG010000017.1, read as the reverse complement.
CTTCTTGGTTTTCTTTCTTTGCAGCGTATTCATCTGCGTAGTATTCTTTTTCCTTCTTAGTTGGATGAAGTGGTAAGTCTTTTCTAATCTTACTATCTAAGTAGGCTTGATAGCCTTCATCCACACGAGCGAAAGAGATTGGACCTTCTAATAATGGACCATAGATAAATGATTCATCTTCTAAGGATGTTAAGATTCTTGGTTTATAGGTCTTAGTGTTAACTTTCTTTTCTCTACTACCATCGTTACCTCTTAAGGTGACGTAGTTAGCGAATAATGTTCTATTTAATTCAGCGAGTTCTTCATCGTTGAACATGGAATAGTTTTCATCAACTTTATAGTTCACACCTAAACGGTCATAGGTTTCGATGAATCTATACACTTCATAGCAGTGATGATATTTAGGATTCTTTCTAATAATGTTAGTTTGGACGATTGGGTTTCTAACATCTTTTTCATTCTTCATTTGTTTCATAAATGGAGAATTATAGAAATAAGTCACATAGTCTCTTGTTTGTTTAATTCTTTCAACGTAACTACTGTTAATCTTGGTTTCTTCGTTTTCGTTCTTGTAAGAAACTTTAATCTTTGTTTCAATTTCAACTTCCGCACCATCGACGATGGATTTGTTTTTGAAATATAAGATTTCTTCGTTATGTAATTCGGCGAATTTAGAAACGAATTCATAACGTCTGGTGACGAATAAGAATAATCTTCTAACGAAGGTAGCGATGAATCTATTTTCATAAGTATGTAAGTCATCATCACTGCTCATGGATAAAATCTTAGAAGGAATGACGTTTCCGTATTCGTCAACTTCTTTAATATATTGGGTATGGCTCGCTAAGTGTTGGACAGATTCAGATGTGACCTTTTTAGCGAGTTCAACTGGTGTTAAGCTGCCCATCACTTTAGTGTGCTGTCTTGGATTAGCGATGATATCGCCTAAATCGAAGATGCAACCTTCGATAATATCAATCCAGCTACGATCAAACGAGGAAGAGGCTAAACGATCAAGTCTCAAATAAGAATTCTTACCCGCACTTAAAGCATCATAGATTTCCTTTTCGTGGGAACCTTTGATGATTTTCTTAAGCGCACTATGGTAGGCCTTATTGATTTGTTTATTGCTGTTACTCGTTTTTTTCATGGTGTTTTAATTAGTTGTTCTTGATTAAGCTATCGATATAGCTATGGGCCATCTTGAAGTTGCCCTTACCGTACATCTTGTCTAATTGAGCATCGAGTTCTTTTAATTCGTCTTTTAAGAAGGCAATGTTAAGAGATTCGAATTTCTTTAAGACCTTGTTAGTGAAGATGAAGTCATAACCATCGACTTCTTTACCACCACAGGCCACGTAGACTGGGATGAATGTTTCTAATTGTTTTAAGATACGGTTACCAAAGGCAAGTTTGAATTTCTTAATGACGAAGTTATCAAGTTGTTCGAACTTGTTAGCCATATCTTTAGAGATTGGGAATTGGGTAATCGCATCATCATATAATTTTCTGATTTGACTATATGGAACGTTCATAGCCTCTTGTGGAGCACATTCAAATGGTCTGCCCTTATCATCAAAGAAGATAGAAACAGCACGGTCATAAACCTTATCGGAAATTGTGAATGTACTATCATCGTTATTGGCGGTACCAAAGAAGATGACGTTTTGTGGGATTAATAATTTGCCGTCTTTTAAGTTAACTGGGTCGTTCGCTAATGGGGCTGGGATTAAATCAATAACCCAGTCATTAGGATCTCTCATTTCCATGATGGATAAGAATTCAGCGAAGTAGTATTCGATACGGGCTAAGTTCATTTCATCGAGGACGATGACGTCTAAGTCTTGTCTATATGTTGTGGTATATAACGCTCTTAAGAATTCAGTTTCATTGAACTTCTTAGTGAATTCGTTATAGTAACCTAATAATTCGCTTCTATCCTTCCAGGATGGTTGAACTGGAATAATCGCACTGTCGAAATTGAAGAATTTACCAAGCGCGAACGCTAAGGATGTTTTACCTGTACCAGAGATACCTTCTAAGATGATTAACTTAGAGGCCGCCATACCGGCAAATAATTGTTTAATAACGTCTTCTCTATAATATAACTTCAATTGCGATGCAGCGAAGTTACGGAATGCATTACATAATTCTTCGAGGGATAAGTTTGGACGATTTGGAATGTCCATATTAGAACCTCTATATTTGTTATCAACATGGATAAGTTTTGGGAAGCGGGAGGATACTTCTTCCACGATTTCTTTGCTTTCTTCGTCTAATTGGCTATCTGGACCACGTAAACCCATATAACCAACTTTGAGATTGAGGATTTTGTCTTTTTCTTGAATAGCTTGGAATAATTCGTAGTTAAGTCTTTCAACTTGTCTTGAGAGTTCTTCTTTATCTAGTTCCTTCTTCACGAATCTGATGTATTTACGGAAGAAGATGACGATTAAGAAAAGTAAACCAGCGATTAAGCCAATTAAAAGCAATAACATGATGACCCAGAAGACCCAACCGACAAAGCCGAAGTCTTTACTGTGGGCACCTAAATAGGAATTATAGGTGTTAAAGTTGTTTCCTAAATCTGTCCATGGTGAGATAAATCCCTTGTAAAGGAATGTACCAATGTCCGATAGGACTTTAAGAAACATTTCTCTTAAATATTCAAAATACGCAATCATTACAAGATCCTCCTTAGTAACTTAAAGCTAATATTTGTTTCAAAACAGGCGCCCATTGTTTGGTTGATGCAAGCTTTATCCCAACCTTCTAAGTAAACCGAGATAACAACTTCAGTCGGTTGACCGTGATAGCAAGGAATTAAGATCTCTGTATCAAGGCCGTCCGCATCACTGAGGGCATATGATTCTTCTTTAGCGATTTCTAAACCGTTAGAGTTCGCTTTATCGAAGGTATAAGTATCAATTCTATTTTTCGCGTCGAAGCTATTGCCGAAGAAGTGACCTTTAGATTCTAAGGTTTCAACTTCGCCGTTTGGATTAATAGGATCACGATAGGCAACTTTAGAAAGGTCATTGACTTCACCATAGATGACTTCTTTCTTATGGCCTTCATCGTCAGTGTAGAAATCGTAATAGCCATCACCATCATTGTCTAAGGTGCCACCGAAGAGGATATCTTCATTTTCTTGTTTGTATGGGTCGATAACGTAATAACGGTAGTAATCTTCCTCATTAACAAGGATGGACATTCTCAAACAATCACGGAGACTATTGAGTTTTTGTGTGATTTCATCAACACTTACTTCAGGATATTCCTTATGTAATTCCTGCGCGCGTAAAGAATTGAGAGTTTCGTTATAATTAAACACACAGTGTTCAATATCTAACGCCGCATAGTAATCAACAGCGTTAGAAAGTAAATAGATTCTCTTTTGGAAAAAGCCAGTTGAGGCTTCTTCAACTGCCGCTACACCTGTTAAAGATGGAGTGGATGAATCATAGAATATAGGTGTATCCGCTTTTTGGTTAAACCATGTATCGCGATACATCGAGCTCACAGGCGCGAATAAAAATTCATTTTCAATGAGGTCTTTACTTGTGAGTTCTTCTTTGAAAGTATTTAATTCTTTTGAGGTTGACATTAAAAGTTCAACATTGCCGTTCATATCAATATCAAAAGAATTAATCTTTAAACGGTCACTACTAGCATACCAGGCCCAAGTTAAAGAAACAGATACTGCGGCGATAGCGCCTATCCCAATTAAACTGGTAAGTATTATTCTTTTCTTGTTCATAAATGTTAGATCCTATTAGTTTCGAATCTTAATTGGAAATCAAATTTATGTGATTGTTCTTCGTCTATGACGGAGAAATCCCAACCTTCTAGATAAATTGTAGCATCAAATTCACCGATGAAACCAACACTATTATCACCAGTTTTACAAACCGATGTCTTTTTACCTGTCGGATTGGATAAAGTACCATCTGATGCCTTGTTTGGTTTGATAGTATTAATGCCTTCATATTTGGCAGTCTTAATAGTAAGTTTGTTTAAGTTCTCATAATACGCAGGAGCGTTTGGAGAATGTTTTGCAGTGAATGTATCAGCGGTAGTAGCACCACTGCCGTTGATATCGGCTAAAACATCATCACCACTATAGTGGCTATTGATGATACCTGAATCTTGACCATCAGTAATCTCATATTCGCCGTAAACAATTTCACCATTATCATCGAAGTCATAGTATTGGTCTGAACCAAAGTTCAATAAACCTGCAACTTTGGTTTCACCAGCGTTTG
>CAMZGG010000016.1 GCA_947306345.1 uncultured Caryophanales bacterium | reverse complement strand
CCACCACCATGAAAATAGACTATCGCAAAGAACTCATCTTGTTCTGGTAAGAATAAGTCCATATATAAGTCTTTATGGAAATTAAGATTTTTATCTTCCATCTTATCTCACAGTGCTTATTACCACTCTACCTTTACCTTTGATAAGACACTTCTTACCATAAGGAAGGAAGAATGTATCGTATTGATTAAAATCAATATCATTCACTTTGCCCTTTCCTTCTAAGAAGGTAAAGGAGATAAATGCTTTCTCATTCGCATTAATTTCTAATTCATTATCAAAGTTAACTTCTTTAACAGTGAAATATTGATTATCAGCGAGTACTTCATTAGCGCTTTTAACGACTTTATATTGACGATAATCGATGACGTCTAGCGCCTTTTTGATATGTAGCTCTCTAGGATTACCAAATTGATCCACCCTGTTATAGTCATATAAACGATAGGTAAGATTAGAGTTTTGTTGGATTTCAATTAGTCTCACACCAGCGCCTATCGCATGGATTGTTCCTGGATTAATAATAAATGTATCGCCTGGTTTAACTTCAAAGAAGTTGAGGCAGTTTAAGATATTGCCTTCTTTTAAGGCTTTTTCTATTTCTTCTTTTGAATAGTCTTTATTAAGACCAACATAAAGTCCACTGCCTTTATCCGCGCTGATAATATGCCACATCTCACTTTTACCGAATGAGTTTTCATATTTTAAAGCGTAGTCATCACTAGGATGGACTTGGACTGATAGGTTTTCTTTCGCGTCTATTAATTTTATTAATAATGGGAAATATGGAAATCTATCCATTACTGGACCGATATCTTCTTTAGTGAGAACATCCACTAGTCTTTTACCTTTATCAGGACCAGAGGCAATGATTGAGGAATCATTATCTCTAACAGATAATTCCCAACATTCACTAACTCTATCTAAGGATGTACCCTTATTAAACTTCTTAAAATAGGTCCCACCCCAGATATAATCTTTAACAATTGGATTAAGTTTAACTAGTTCCATATTTATTTAACAAATCCTTCAAATAAGGCTTTTAATTCATCAACACGTTTTTGACCATCAGCGAAGATATAAATCTTAAGCTTGGGTTCTGTACCACTTGGTCTAATAGTTATCGTGGAATTATCGTTAAGGAAGAACTTCACCACATCACTCTTTGGTAAGTTGGTTGGTTCATTTCTATCAGCGTAGTAAATGAATCCCGCTTGATAGTCACCAATATGATCAATATCTTTAACTTCTTGTTTAACTTTATCGTTTCTAAAGAATTCCATTAAGGATTTGATTTTATTCATACCTTCAACACCTGGGAATTCATAAGTTAATAAAGCAGTCTTAAAGTCGCCATATTTCTTATATAGTTCATTTAATCTATCTAACATCGTTAAGCCTTGCTTCTTTAAATGATTAGCGACTTCACACACTAGCATTACTGCATTAACTGCGTCTTTATCTCTAACGTCAGTGTTTGTTAAGTAACCACAACTCTCTTCAAAACCGAATAAATAGTCATTCTGAGCGTTTTTCTCTTCAAGGAAGAGTATTTGTTCACCAATGTATTTAAAACCCGTTAGAACGTCGATTACGCGTACTTTATAGTCATTAGCCATAAGCGTGGCCATATCGCTACTAACGATTGTTTTAACTAAGACTGGATTCTTAGGTAATTTGCCTTGTTCTTTCTTTGCATTATAAATAGCGTCAAAAAGAATTAAACCCACTTCATTACCAGTTAAGATATGTGGATTACCATTATCATTAACGACCACACCACATCTATCACTATCAGGGTCAGTGGCCACGAGTATATCTGCATTTTCTTTTTGTAATTGTTCAATACCTAACTTAAGGGCTTCATGAATCTCTGGGTTTGGATATGGACAGGTTGGGAAATTACCATTTGGCATTTCTTGCTCTTTAACAATTGAAACATCATTAAAGCCATCTTCTTTTAAGATGGTAGTAACACAACGACGACCCGCACCATTAAGAGGGGTATAAACAATCTTTAAGTTTCTTTCTTCGTTGTAGATAGATTGTTTTTTAGTGCTCTTCATATAGGCTTCAAAGCAATCTTCATCAATGAGGATGATTTTATTTTCTTTAACTAAGTTATCGTAGTTGCCCACTTTAACGTCGTTAAACATATCTAAAGCGAGTATTTCTTCCAATACTGCATTAGCTAAGTTATCTGTACATTGACAGCCATCTGGTCCATAGACCTTATAGCCGTTATAAATCTTTGGGTTATGAGAGGCAGTAACAACGACGCCTGCGTCACACTTAAAATAACGCACAGCGAATGATAATGAAGGTGTTGGCATTAACTCTCTATATAAGTAGACCTTAACACCATTAGCCGCGAGTGTACTCGCTGTCTCTTTAGCGAATTCATCACTATGGTTACGACTATCATAGGCAATCGCGACGCTTGGATTAGCGACTTTCTTATTTAGGTAATTCGCTAAACCTTGAGTGGCTCTTCTAATGATGAAGCGGTTCATTCTATTAGTGCCCACTTCCATCACGCCACGTAGGCCGCCTGTACCAAAGGCTAGATCACGATAGAATCTATCTTTGATAAGTTCATCATTACCTTTAATGGCTAATAGTTCGGCTTTTTCTTCTTGATTTAACAAGTTTGAATTCAGCCAACTCTCGTATATCTTGCTGTAATCTCTCATAAATAAACCTCAACTTTAATAATAGCAATTATTTAATTGGTTTTAATTCAAAAGCGTCTTCAGGAACATACATTTTGAATTTAGGCATCTTATAGACAGAGAAACTGTTATCCACTACTAAGGATGAGTAACCAGTACAACCTGGGATTTGGACATAGACTAAGAGTTTATCGCCTAAGACATCTTCATCATAAGCGGACACTTTAATCTCGTTATAGAAGACTCTTTCTTTCTTCTTTGGTTCTTCTTCCACTGGTTGTTCTTCAGGAATCGCTTCTTCTTCAGCGACTTCTTCAGGAGCTTCCACTGGGGCTTCCTCGACTGGTGCTTGTTCTATGACTTGTTCTTCAACAGGGGCTTCCACTTCAACTGGTTCTTCAGCAGGTTCTTCCACTGGAGCCTCTTCTACAGGCTTTGCTTCTTCCTCGGCCTTTTTAAGTTTATTCATCGCTTTAAGCATTTTTCTTGTATAGATTGGAACAAGTTTATCTTGCTTAAAGACGATCTCATATTGGCCGTCACTGATTTCTTCTTTGCTTGGATATTCAAGTGTGAAATTGCCCACTTTAATTTTCATGACACCATTGTTAACTTTCACTGTCGCAGTGCCTGAGTTTTCATAGACCACTTCACGTGAGTTAACTTTGTTATGTTCTTGGTCATAGATTTTAATTCTTTCATATGGAAGATAAACATCCACAACTTTGCCTAATGGGACCTTTTCATCATTTCTCATCTTGAAGGCGAAGTATCCTTCAACACCTTCTAAGGAGAAGTAGACCGCTTGATAGTCAGTCTTTTGTTCCATGAATTCGACTTTAGCCTTAACTTTAAGCGCTAATCTGTTTTCTGGTAAGACTTCAAACTTATCATATGGGATATAAACAGTAACTTCGTCACCTTCTTTATAGGCTGGTTCAACTTCCACTGGTTCTTCTTCGACAGGGGCATCTTCGCTTTGTTCAGGAGCTTCCACTTCTGGTTTAGCGATTTCAACTTTATAGATACCTTCAACACCATCAATAGCGAAGCTCACCACTTGTGTCTTTTCATCTTCTTCGAATTTAACAACGTTAGCCTTGATATCTAAGGCATCTTTCATTTCTTCTAAAGAGATGTGCCATGGTCTAGTGACTAAGACCATATCTTCAGTAAAGACCTTATCGTATAACGCGGCCATGTTGTTTTTATCAATAATGAATCTTTGATTACCGATATTTAAGACATTGTTATTCACTAAGACTGGGATTTCATTACCCACCATTGGTCTAGTTAAACTAACGTATTCTGGTTTAATCGCTAAGTTAACATCATTATCAAAAGCGCTGTCTAATAAGTGTTTAACAAATTCTGGTTCTAAAACTAAATCTTGTCCACCAATAGAAACGATATTGTTATTAATTCTCACTGGAATTTCATCTTCATGTGGGATACCCATAATAGCTTTATGCGTTTCCGCATCGAATAAGTAAACATGTTCCATATTGAATTCCACGTTAACATCTTCATTGGCGTGAATCTTGCTATTAAATGGAATCTTAACGATGAATTGGTCTTTTCTATTTTCCATCTTGCAGTAGAGGATACTTTCATCACCTAAGTGTTCCACGACTTCAATATGGGCTTGGATATCACCTTCATTTGGTCTCACGTGTTCTGGTCTAATACCTAATAAGACTTTTTGACCAATATATTTCTTGTTCGCTAATTGTTTGGCTTTAACTTCTGGGAAAGTAACCACCATATCATCTAAGCCATTAAGTTTAGCTTTAAGTTGTTTACCGTCCATGAATAACTCGGCATCAATGATATTCATTTGAGGAGAACCTAAGAAGGTGGCAACGAATAAGTTACACGGATCTTCAAATAGTGTGATTGGAGTATCGGCTTGTTGAATAAAGCCATCCTTCATAACGACAATTCTATTACCCATTGTCATAGCTTCAGTTTGGTCGTGAGTAACATAGATAAAGGTGGTTTCTAATTTTTCATGAAGTTTGGTAATCTCACTTCTCATAGAAACACGAAGTTTAGCGTCTAAGTTAGATAATGGTTCATCAAGTAAGAAGACTTTTGGATGTCTAACAATTGTTCTACCTAAAGCCACACGTTGACGTTGACCACCAGAAAGTGCTTTTGGCTTTCTAGAAAGTAATTCTGAGATTTCTAAGATTTCCGCAGCGGCTTTAACTCTTCTATCAATTTCTTCTCTAGGAGTATGTCTAAGTTTTAAACCAAAGGCCATATTTTCATATACAGTCATATGTGGATATAAGGCATAGCTTTGGAAAACCATTGCGATATCTCTATTCTTTGGTTCAACTTCATTCATGAGTTCCCCGTCAATATATAGTTGACCAGCGGTGATTTCTTCCAAACCCGCGATCATTCTTAATGTTGTGGATTTACCACAGCCAGAAGGACCGACGAATACAACGAACTCTTTGTCTTTGATTTCTAAGTCAAAGTCGTTAACCGCACGAACTCCACCATCATAAACTTTATAAACGTGTCTAAGTGTTACATCTGCCATAAATTAGGCCTCCTTATCGTTTTTATATAAACCCTTACCGACCATGTCAGGGTAATGTTCTTTGTTAATGTATTTATCAAATGCACTGTGTGAGACAAGTGTGTACAACACTATGACCACACTGTTGAGGACCGCGAATAGGATTAAACCTATCGCTAATGTTAATAAGTTAAATAGTCCAAGAGTGACAACAACGCCAGTGGATAATAAGTAAATAAGAAATACTTTCCAGTTAAGTAATCCTAAGAATGAGAATGAATTCTTAAGAGTGACACCATATGGGTTTTCATAATAGACGCCTTGAGTAAAGTTAAGAGCGATAACCATACCAAACATCAAGAAGAGTAAGATTAAGGCGCCTAAGCCAATACCTTTAACCACTGGTGCGACTTGCGCATAGATGTATAAGTAAGAACCACCAACGATTAAGCCGAATAAGACTAAACCAAAGATCACTCCATTAATGACTGCATGTTTCCAGTTCTCTTTAATGCCTTTAAAGAAATCACTGGCTAATGAGATACCTTCTTGCCAGACCATCTTTTTAGCGACGTAGAAAGCACCCGCTAAACCGATAAAGCCAATAACCATACATGGAAGCATGATTAACATGGAGTAGAAGATTAAAGAGAATAAATATTCAAACTTATCTGCCACGATGGCCATGGATTCTAAATAGTTAAAGTAGAAAAGATCCACCGCTAATGGGATGAAGAACATGAAAGCATAGCAAGATAAGGCGAATAGGCTCATCTTACGATACTTAAGTAAATCAAAGAATACTTCCTTTCTGTTCGTAGGAAGGCTTTGTTTTACATCTGCATCAGTAATGTGTCTTTCTTCTTTTCTCATTACATTCCCCAATACTTTACTAGTTCTAGTGCTAGGTCATGTTCTTTAACGGGTTTATTAGAGTATTCGCCTAAGTTCACACTGGCGCCGTTAAGGAACATATAGCATTCTTCATTAGGTAAGCTCATGTAGGAGCTCACTAATTCTTTGTTGATTTTGATACCGTAATTAACTTCATTTTGTTTATAGATGCTATAACCACTATAGTAGGTAGTTATAAGTTCATCTTTTAAATCCAAAGCGAAGTATGGAATATCTAAGTTTTCTAATTTAGAAGCTGGGATGATTAATACATCCGCGGAACTATAACCCGGTATCGTAAGTTTAGTGTTATAGTGTCCTTCATTTGGATTCGCGGTTATTAATGAGACACTTTTTAGTTCTTTATCTTCGTACTTAGTGAGTAATTCATTTCTTAATGTTTTAGAATCAGTCACTTCACCAGACACAAAGATTGTAAGTGTCTTATAACCTGGTACTTGATGGGTAATATTGAAGATAAAGTTCAATAATAATCCCACGAGCACTGCGCCCACTAGATATAACGGCCAAGTATATCTTAAGACGGTCTTAATACGAGATTTTCTAAGCTCTGTCATGAATGACGTTCCGCCTTAATTAGAATTCTTTGATAGGTGGTAATGGTTAACTTATCACCCATCTTGTAATCTAGGTCTTTGCTAACCGTATAGATGACTTTGTCTTGTCTATTTAATCCAATCGCATATCGTACGAATAATGGATAGACATAGAGGCCGTTAACGTAACAAAGTTCATCACTCTTCTTTAAGAATTCCACTTCTTCTTCTGGTTTAAGTCCTTCTTCATAACTTCTAAAGTAACGGTATTTGTTATTAGCCTCACTATAGATGTTGGAGAAGAAGAATATCGCAAACCAGATGAAGAGAATGCTTATCACTATCGCAATGATGAGATTAACTAGATAATCTTCACCAGCGAGAGTCACCAATAGGACGTCAGCTATAAGGACCGCACTGAATAGTAAGGTAAATAACAAAGAGAGTAGAAATAGACCTTTTCTCGCGGTTATATATTCCTTACTGACGTCCAATTGATAATCCATAAATTAATTGTTTTCCAATCCTTTAACGATTGATTCTTTAATAATGCCACCCCAAACGACATAGCCATAATAAGAGAGATGTAAACCATCTGTTCTAAAGTAGGCAGCGTTTGGTTCGCCATTTTCTTTAAGTAATGCTGTACCTGGATTAATGAGAGTTAACCAAGTATTGCTCTTTTGATATTCCGTGACATTCGCGTTTACCGCATTAATGGTGTCGAAATATGTCTTATAACCTGGAATGAGGTTCATCATGATATATTGCACCTTAGTGTTTGGTAAAGCTTCATGAGTGTGATCAAAGAAGTTCTTTAAATTGTTCCAAATAGTTGTGGCGTCTTGTTTACTGTTAATAACGTTATTAATACCAACATAATAGACCACCATTTTTGGTTTATATGGGAACACTAATCTTTGATTAAGCTTTGTATCCCATTCTTCAATTGTGGTACCACCAATGCCATGATTATAACTCACAATTGGATTTAAGTCTTCTTTAGAAGATTCCCAGAACTCAATAGAGGAGGAACCCGCTAACATGACGTGATAGCTTTCTTCTATTAAGGCATTAGCCTCATACTTCTTAGCTTTTGTTTCATAGTTAGTGTTATCCATCTTGAGATTAATGGAATCATCTTTCACAGTGATAACTTGGTTTTGACCATCACATGTAACAGTGATTTTGCTATCAGCGTATACTGCAGTAATTGTCTTACTGGCTTTAACGCGGTATTCCATAAGTGGAAGAACGTTATCCTTATTAGCGTCTAACTTCGCTAATGCAGCAGTTGGTAAGTTAAGGACATTATTATTCACTTTGAAGTGCATAACGCTATCTAATTCATAGCTTGTTGAAGCGGATTCCGCTAAAACAGTTGATGGAGGAGTATATGGAGGTTCATTACCTTCATCTTCTTGGGCAATGCCCCATTTAGCGAATAGTCGCATGTTGCCTTCTACTCTATCGCTATCAAAGTTCCATACTGTTTCGCATTTTTCTTCTAAATACCAACCTAAGAAATCATATCTTGCTCTAGTAGGATCTTCTGGCTTTGTTAATAAGGTACCTTGCATAGCTTCGACACTCTTGTAGAGTAAGTTATTGCCTTTACCCTTAGTGCCATTAGAAAGAGTGAATTCTTCTCTTAAGTAGTTGTTGAAGAAGTCAACTTGGTAAGTTTTCGCTAGTGGTTCAGTAGCATACACTGCATGGGCCACACCAATGGCCACTGCGGAACATAACGCTAAACCAATTATTGGTAAGAAATATTTTTTAGACATGACATTCCTCCTTTAGATACTTTAAGAGTTCGTCTTCTTTCACTGTGGCTAAACAGATGACTTTATCACCCGCACCATAATAGATGTAAAGGGTGCCATTATGTGGAACCACTGCGGTTGGGAATACGCAGCCATTGTAATAACCGTTTGTTTCGTATTCTTCTTCAGGTTCCATTAAGAAGTCTTTAGTTCTAGCGATAATCTTATATGGATTGTTTAAATCTAAGAGAATCGCACCCACTCTATAGGCGTCATCTTTGTTAGAGACACCATGATAGAGGACTAGCCAACCATCTTTAGTTTTAATTGGAGGGGTACCCGCACCAATCTTTTTATCTTCCCAGTCAGTTTCACCTTGCATTAATAATGTGTAATTGTCCCAGTGTAATAAGTCATCACTTTCGCTTAACCAAATAGCGGGATTCTTATTAGGATAGCCTTCACCACATCTTTCCATCGCTCTAGAGAGCATATAGAACTTACCGTTAATGGTTTCTGGGAAGATGAAGACATCTCTATCATCAAAATGGCTATCAGTGATAGGTCCTAATTTCTTCCAGTTCTTTAAGTCTTTAGAAATGGCTAAATGTGTAAGAGTGTTGTTATACACTAAGACTTTTGGACCATACTCTGGTTGGAAACCAAAGTATTCTTTATCTTCTCTCCAATATTGACCTGGAGGGAATGGACGGGAGGCATATGTCAAATAGAAATAGTCTCCCATTTTCACTAAACGTGGGTCTTCACAACCACCAGCGTCTAAGCCATTTGGATCTCCACTTATTAAAGGTTTATCACTCATATGGGTGAAATTAATACCATCTTTACTTGTGGCTAAGCCTAAATGGATAAGGTGTGTCTTATCATTACCCGCGGCTCTATAAACCATGTAGAAGGTTTTATCTTCTTCATTGTAGATAGCCGCTGGATTAAGAACACAAAGTTCTTCCCATTGGTTCTTAGCGTTTGGTTTTAATATTGGATTTTTATCGTATTTAGTAAATTTCATGATGGTCACCTCTAATTAATTGCTGTTCTTGTGTTAGTGGTATAGCCAATATCCTTAAGGAGTCTTAAGTTATCGACATAGATATCACTAGCGGAATAATCGCCATTAACAATACCGAAGGATACAGATTCGATGTTCTTCGCGTAGTTAGCGGAAATAGTCTTGCTGCTACCGTTAACATCTTTAAAGAGTTCGAAACCGATTTCGTAATGTGTCCAAGTGGTTGGTAAGTTATTTAATGTCACTCTCATCTTCATTAAGGAAGTACCACTTCTCCAGTTGAGATTGAGATAAACAGTCGCCTTACCATCACCCTTAATATCAATACAGAAACCTTTCGCGGTAATTGTATTAGCAAATTGTGTTGTTCTAGCGTAAGAGATAGATTCATAGCCCTTATAGTGCATTCTTAAAGATTTAGCACCACCTTGACTACTGACGTCAGTAGATAACGCCATTTCGTTATAATCTCTTTCTGTGGCATAGCTCCAGTTTTCAAAGATATTTCTATCGTTTGCGTAGCCTTCCATTGTTTCAATGGTAATTCTATTTGGATTATCAGTATCTTCTTTGATTGTGCCACTTATTTCAGTAATGGAACTTTCAGTAGCGTTAGTGAAGTAGATTTCATCTAAGTAAACTGGATTAGCAATTGCGTATGTTGGATGATGATTGCCTAATTGGTCATAGTATAAGTATTTGAAACCAAAGGCCATATGGATAATGTGGTTAACATTAAGTGGGTTTGGTTTATCAAATAGTTGATCACCATTATTTAAGACAAAGTCATCAAACTTAATTGTGTACTTATGCCATTCTTTTTCGACCTTATCAATGACCACACGATACCATTCACCTGTATCCATGGTTAATTGGATGGTCATTTCCGCGGCGATATCTTTTTCATCAAGATAAGAGACCGCTGGATCATCAAACTTCACAGAGGCATCTTTAAGCCAGATAGAGAAGGCATTTAATGTTGGATCAACACCTTTAGTGTCTAACATAATTTGGTATGTCGCCATTTCCATATCCGCTTTATAGTCAAATTCAGCGCAGTATGTATTAGAACTACCACCAGTCTTATGGACGGTATCTAATTTCATCGCTTCGTCTTTATTGACTGTACTTTGATCCCAGTAGTAATAGATTTCGGTATAAATACCATAGTCATTGAAGTTATCGATACAACCATCGTTACTAACAATACGTGTACGGTTTTCGACGATGTCGTCAATCTTGATAACTTCTAAGTCTTTGATAGATAAGCTACCTGTAGAGTAGTTATCCGCTAAACCGATATTAAATTTCTGGATGAAGTAGAACTGTTTCGCACCATCACCAGTCATATAATCAGTTCTTTGGAAAGCTTTAAGAGGAATAACTATTTCTTTATAGTCGTCTCTAACTAAGTAATTGAATGAGAGTTTAAACTGCCATCTATCGTTATCTTCTTCTAAGATACGGAAGTAGAACATAGAGTTCATAGAAGCGCCTGTGTATTTAACTTTCATTCTGACTGCGTCACCTTGGACGAAGTATCTATAGACGTTAACGTTTTGGAAACCATAACCAGAGAAACCATTTGGATTTGTTTCAGCGTTCTTCGCAGTGAAGTTAAGTGTTAACTCACTACCATCTTCAGAAATAACCATTTCATTTCTAAAGTCATAGTTTTCATAAGTCCAATCTTTTGGATCAGTACTTCTAAAGTCCATCTTTTCGATGAACATATCTTTATAGTCATCGTATTTGACCGCTTTGATGTTAGAGAATAAGCAAATGCCGTCACCAAAAGTTCTTTCGAATACGATTTCAAAATATCTAATATGCTGCCAGTCAAACTTTCTATTAAAGATATTTGTGCCCGCAGTTCTTAATTCAAAGTCTTCATAACGCATTAAGATTGTTTGTTTCGCGTTATTGGAGATTTGGACTTGTTTATGCCAGTATTCACCGTCATAGTCCAAGCAACGGACTAAGACAGTCGCATCATGTCCTGAATAATAGAAATTGAAATAGAAAGAGTCAGTACCATAAAGTTCACGGTCTTCACTCTTAGTAATAACAATCCAACCATCACTCTTAGCAATACCTTGATTAGTGTGTTCTTTGTCAAAAACAATCGCTAAAGAATCATGACCTGTACCAAAGAAGTCGCTTCTATCAATCTTGATATCCGCGTAGCTACCTTCTTTATGTAAGACCCAGTCTTGTTCATCTTCAATTTTGATGGGGATTTCATCAATATGAGGAGAGGCGACAAAGAAGTTACCAATATCAGACTTCTTATTGTGGTCAGCGTTAACCGCGGTTACTCTCCAGTAATAGAGAATATCTTTTTTAGGAAGATTAAAGTTAAGCGCGTATTGATTACTCGCTAAGTTACTTTCTTTGACATAGACTTCATCTTCATCATCAGTGACAAAAGATAATGTACTAGCGATTTCAATTTGATAATTATCCGCGTTATTAGCGGCTTCCCAAGTAAAAGTAAAACCTGTATCGGTCACAAAACCGTTTTCAGGACCAGTTAATTTAAAATCACCAATCTCACCAGTCTTTGTGGTCTTGTTAATGCTGTTATGTTCATAACTGCCTTGGTCAGGAGTGTTTTGAGAAACACAACCAATCAGCATTAAAGGTAAGAGCAATAAACCTAAAAATCTTTTCTTCATAGTTTATAGCTCCTTACTGGAAAGGATGACCATGGAGTTACGAGGAATTTCCATTTCGATTTCATCTTTTAAAGATAAATCTAAAACTTGGTTCTCCTTAACAAAGCCATCTTCACCAATCTTTAAATCGTTTTCGTTATAGATATAAACGTAAATCTTATTACCAATTAAATTGTTTTCGTTAAGATCACTAGCGATTCTAAATGTCTTAGTGACTGGTTCAAAGCCACGGTTAATCGCGACCACGCCAGCGTAGGCACCATCTTTACCGACAACACCCATACTTCTAAAAGTATTATCAACTTCTGGATCATTCGCAGGGTTATCAATAATCATTGAGCCTTTTCTCATTAAGTTAGTGAGAAGAACACTACTATGGTACCAAGGTCTTAATCTTTGCTTCATGGCACTGTCAGTAGAAAGGGATGAGAACATACCCCAACCTTTACTAGTCATTGTGCCATCCGCATTGTACATAAAGTGCATACCATCATCAAAGTCCCAGTAGACGATGGAGTTAACACCCGCGATTGCGCATTGTAAAGTGTAGTCCGCCATTCTAAGACCATATGAGTAGTTAGCGATATAAGCGTTACTATCTGTTTCAGCGTTCTTACCATCATATAAACCAGCTTCCCAAATATGTGGGATACGTTTAACGCCTAAGTCTTTATCGTTTTTCTTAACTTTGTTATAGATATCTTTAATACGAACTGCTAAGTCACCAGTATCGATGATCATGTTTGGGCAGTAGACGTGGAAACCATAGTCACCTACGGCTTCTTTTAGTTCGTTATTCGTAGAGATACCGTTAAAGTATTCAATTGTGCCTTCAAAACCAGTGGTGTCACCACCGATAATTTTGATTTCATTAAAACCTCTATCGTCTAAGGCTTTTCTAACGTTTTTAACACCTTGTGCCCAGATATCGAAAGTATTGTTATAGTTTTTAGATTTACCTTCGACACCAGAGTAGTTAGGTTCATTAGAGTTTACAAAGTATTTAATACATTTAATACCTTGGAATTTGATGAGATATTCTAAGATGTCCGCGGTCATCGTGGCCCATCTTGGGTCACTAGTGACGTCGGTAAACATGTTATATTCATCTTTACCTAAGCTACCAGGGACATTCCAACAACCAAAGGCCACATCGATATCATGGTCATCACAATATCTAAGGACATCAATTGTGTTGTTCATTAATTTGTTCGAGAAGTTATACTCCCATGTATCATTACTTCTATCGTTATCGTATTTATCGTCAAAGTTGGTGATAAACCAGTCATAGTTAAGCATGCATCTAGTCACTTGAGGATTAAGTCTATCCATAATTTGTAAGGATCTTTCCCAAGAGCCACTTGAAAGTTTATCAGGGTCTTCATAAGTACCCCATTCAACGCCTAAACCTTCAAAGTTATCTAGAACGACGTGCTTTTTATCAAAGACAAGGTGGTCTTTATCGACCTTTCCATTACCTTGAACGTTACAACCCGCCATAGCGATAAGAGAAGAGGACAACAATATAAGGGAGATAATATTTTTAGTCCTTGTTTTCATAAATTATTTTCCTAACTTATCGTTAATTTCTTTTAGAACTTTAGTCCAGTTATTGCTTTCAAATTCTTTCTTATAGTTATCAAAAGAAATCTTATCGAAGCAGTATTTCAATACTGCAGTGTTCGCGTCGTTTAATAAACCTTCTGTTTTATCGTTTTTATTAGGAGTGGACATCCAAGAGATATCCGCTGGTTCTTTAACAACACGTAAGTTACCTTCAGCCTTAGCTTGTTTCATTTCTTTTTGCCAAGCATCAAGGATGTTATAGGCATCTTGTTCAGTAAATGGGTCATAGGACTTTGTATCGTTACCTAAGGTAGCCATATATCTTAAATATTTGGCACCATTAGTTTTATTCGCGTATTGTCCGGTCATGGAGTCTTTTTCCCAACCCATTTCGTTTAATACGACTTCACCATTAATGATGTTGTAGTCATAGCCTTCTTTACCGTAGATCGCAAGTCTAGTGCCTTCTGGTGTTAATAAGTAATCTAAGATATCTAAAATCTTTTCTAATTTCTTATCAGAGATATCAGCGTTAAACATGGTCATTGAGAACCAGTTCTCTGTACCTTCTAAAGCAAACTTGCCATCTGGTCCTTTAATCTTTAAGAAAGCGGTACCATCATCTAAGTCAACATACTTTTGAGAAGCTTTGAATAACTTTCTTAACTTAATGTAGTTCGCTAATGAATAGTTATCATAAAGGATTGCGGCTTGTCCGCCTAAATATAATTGGTTAGCTTTGTTATCAGCGAAGTTGAATTGGTCTTGTGAATAGATCTTCTTACCACTGACGAAGTCTTTAGCGACCTCTAAACCAGCGAGATACTTATCACCAGCGAAATTAGCGATAGCTTTACCACTTTCATCTTTGGCGTAGCAGTGAGGAGCGTCTTTATAGAAGTTAGTGACACTTGGGAAGCCCCATTGTTCATCCACTAAGACACTGGCTTGTGACATACCAGATAATGTCTTTAAGTTAGTGTTAAAGGCATCACATAATCTATTGAATTCTTCCCATGTATAGACATCACCATCTTTATAGACTGGAGTATAGTTTGGCACATCTTTGTTTATTTCATCGATTTGTTTAGCCCAGTCTCTTCTATAGACATAAGTGAAGTTTGAGAAGTCCTTTTGTGGATTGTTAATGTCATTAGCGATAGGAATGCCGTATAACTTACCGTTAATCTTTAACGCATCGATATTAGAGATGCTATCAAGCATCTTCTTAAGTTCTGGCCATTTAGACATATCGTCTGGTAATGGCTTTAACATATCGAAGTCGACCCATGATTCATAAGTAGAACCAAAGTTATAGGCTTTTAAGTTAAATTGGATTGAGTCGGTTAAGTTATTACCATTAATCGCGGTATTGACCATGGTGTCCCATTCTTCATAGGAATAGTTACTGGCTTTAATAGAAACACCGAACCTTTCATTAATGATATCGGTGTACATATCTTCACCTTGCCATTGATCAAAATAAACGTTTTTGAGATTTAAGATAAGACGACCGTCTTTATCATATTTGTCTTCTGCATTATTGCCAGAACAGGCTGTTAAAGAGCTTAAGCTCATTAACGCAGTTAAGACCGCTCCATAGATGATTTTTCTGTTTTTCATAAATATATAAACCTCCTATATTTATCCTTTGATTGCGCCCACAACAATACCTTTAACAAAGAATCTTTGTAAGAATGGATAGAAACACATCATTGGTACAATGGTGAAGAAGATACTCGCCATTGTAAGACCTTGTGAGAAGCCATCCACTGCTTCTGGGTTTTCAATGTTAGAGGAAACCGTAGCAATCATATTTCTTAAGACCATTTGTAATGGCCAAATTTCCGATCTATCAGGTATGAACAACATCGCGTTATACCATGAGTTCCAGTTACCAACAGCGAAGAATAAACCAATTGTCGCTAACATTGGTAAAGATAATGGTAAGAAGATCTTAACGAAGATGACTAAGTCATTCGCCCCATCAATCTTCGCACTTTCTTCCATTTCCGCTGGTAAGGATGCGAAATAGTTACGCATGAGTAACATGTTGAATGTATCAATCGCGCCTGGAATAATCATGACTGCGATATGGTTCATCATGCCTAAGGACTTAATTAAGTAGTAGTAAGGAACCATACCACCACCGAAGAACATGGTCACTAAAATCATATTCATGACAAAGTTCTTACCAGTCCATTTATTTCTAGACATCGCGTAACCTGTAATGACTGTAAAGAATAATTGATAGGCAGTACCACCGATAAGAAGAATCATGGTAATGCCAAAACCAGACCATAACTGATTATTAGTGAACACTTGTTTATAAGCGTTTAAATCTAATTCAGTTGGCCATAATAAGAGATTGCTCTTTAAATAAGAAGCTTCACTAGAAATAGAAATAACGAAAGCATTCCAGAATGGGAAGATGATTAACGCTGCATAAATGACTAAGATTGTGCAGATGATAACATCTAGGCCTTGAATCTTTCTATCTCTAGAAGAACCCTTTGGACGAAGTGGTAATCTTTCTAATTCTTGAACTTTTTTCATATTAGATAATACCCCTTTCGCCACACGCTTTAGCGATTCTATCGACAGTAATAACTAAGGCAAAGGAGACGACTGATTTAAATAAACCAATCGCGGTACCAATACCGGCGTTACCAGAACCACTGACGTAATGATAATAAATATATGTGTCAATAATATTGACATCTTCTCTAATGAGATCGTTACCTAAGTTTAAGATTTGATCAAAACCGGCGGAAAGAACACCACCAACGGACATGATTAATAGCAAGATCGCAGTGGGTTTAATACCAGGTAAGGTAATATGCCAAATCTTTTGTAAACGAGTCGCACCATCGATATCCGCAGCTTCATATTGGTCTTGAGGGATACCCGCCATCGTCGCGAGATAGATAATGCTACCCCATCCTGCTTCTTTCCAAATATCAGAAGCAAAGACCATACCAAAGAAGAAGCCCTTATCAGCGAGGAAGTTAGTTCTACTTCCACCCATTGCTTCGACTAATGAGTTAACCGCCCCATTATAGGCAAATAAGGAGAAGACGAAACCAGAAACAACAACCCATGATAAGAAGTGTGGGAAGGTGACAATGGTTTGAATAGTCTTCTTAGTCTTGATCATTCTTAACTCATTAAGTAATAAGGCAATCGCGACTGCGCCTAAGAAGGAGATAACAATCTTCACTGAACCGATAATTAAAGTGTTTCTAAAGGCTAACCAGAACTTCGCATCTTCAAAGACTTTAACAAAGTTATCAAATCCTACATAAGAGGAACCGAAGATACCTACTTTTGGATTGAACTTTTGGAACGCCATTAAAACACCGTACATTGGGACGTAACAGAAAACGATATAGAAAGCAATCGCAGGGATAATCATGAGGACAAGATATTTACTTCTCCAGAGTTTACCCCAGAACTTTCTAAATGGATTATTACGTTGGACAATTGTCGTGAGTTGCATAATCGTTATCTTTCGTATTTGAGAATGTAATCAATCACTGTATCGATATCAGTGAATAATAATTCTGTAACTGTATCCGCTCCACCGGCGTAAATAGCGATGCGTCCTGTCTTAGCGTCTGTTAAACAAGAAACAGGGAATAAGACGTTAGGAACATAACCGCTTGTTTCATAAATCTTTTCAGGTGCGAGTAAGAAGTTACCACATCTATGTAACACCTTACTTGGATCATCTCTATCTACGATAGCCGCACCAATGCTATACACTAAACCTGAACAGGTGAGATTCGCGCCATGGAAGAACACTAACCAACCTAAATCACATTCAATAGGGGTTGGGCCAGCACCAATCTTAGTGCCACACCACCATTCATATCCTCTTTCCATGACATGTCTATGTTTGCCCCAATATTCCATATCTTTTGAATAAGATAGGAAGATATCACCGAACTGTGTATGTCCTGAGTCACTTGGACGAGAGAACATTGCATATTCACCATTAATCTTTCTTGGGAATAAGACACCATTTCTATTAAATGGAAGGAATGGGTTATCGACTAGTTCAAAGTCTTTGAAATCTTTAGTTTTACCAATGCCTAATGTTGGACCATGGTTAGAGGTACAGAAAATGATATAGTATGTACCTTCAAGTTCCACTAGTCTTGGGTCATAAGCATATTCTAATTTAATTGGTTTTCCTTCTTTATCATGGAAAACAATTGGATCTATTTCAAAATCAAAATGGATACCATCTTTGGAGTGTCCTACGAATAAGAATGGGATGCCGTTTTTCGTGTCCGCTCTAAAGACACCGATAAATTCACCGTTATATGCCATAACTGCACTATTAAAGACTCTAGAAGCATTTGGGAATGGGTTCATTGAGATAATAGGATTTTGTGAATATCTCCATAATGGAGAGTCTGTTCCTGCTGGACGAGGTTCATAAGGCATGTTAGCTAATTCTTTTCCATAGATTTTATGTTTCATAATTAATACCTACTTTTTAACTTCTATATTTGATTCTCTTTCAATAAAGTCACATCTGATGACGATTTGAGAATAAGGGATTTGATGTGACTTTATGGAATTAGCCACATATTTCGCTACTTCTTCGCCAATTTCTTGGCGTGGGATATTAAAGGTTGATAATCTTGGAGTCATGAAGTCTCCAGTTCTGATGTTATCAAAGCCAATGACTGAGATATCTTCAGGGACCTTCTTACCTAAGCGATTGATGGTTTTAATTGCGTTAAGAGCGATGATGTCGTTAGCGCATACTATCGCGCTTATTGGATTGTTATTTAAGGCATTGATGAGCATTTGTTCATCAGCGTAGTTTTTCTTTTCGTTATCAAAGATAATTGAGCATGGTTTATTAACTTCTTTTTTATGGTTTTCCATCGCCGCCATATAGCCTTCATGTCTTTCTCTGAATGATAAGCTATGGGAATCACTACCATAGAAAGCAATATTAGTGTGTCCCTGTTGAATCAAACGTTGGACCGCTAAATAGGAAGAATCATAGTTCGAGAACTTAAACTGAGTAGCCTCACTATGGAATGTTTTAGGATCCACAATGACGATAGGTTTATTTTTACCCACTAAGGCATCCATAATGACTTGAGGAGCGACATGGATAATGATAAAGGCACTACAGGATGATTCTTTTAGTTTCTTGAGAGTGATGTCATCAATGTTATTTTCTTCAAAAGCGAAGTATTCGACGATGAGGTTGCTTCTAGATAATGTGGATGATATCGCAGTAATGATTGGCTGCCAGAAATCTTCTTTGAACAAAATACGACTTGAGCCGATTAAAAGGACACGGTTAGAGGAAACCTTATGCACTTTTAATTTAGAAGTGTCATAGCCGAGTTCTGTAGCCTTTCTAATGATTTTCTCTCTTGTAGCATCGGAGACATTATTCTTACCTCCTAACGCTCTTGAGACTAAACCTTTAGTAACACCACATTCTAATGCAATCTGATCTAAAGTTGGTTTTTTCATATTCTTATTATCTTTAATTATTATTAATTAATATACGAGTATAGGAGGGGTATAAATTACCCCTCCAAATACGCGTTATGCTTGTAAGTAATTATTCTTCGTTTGTAAGCACTGCGCCTACGTTAACACCTTGTGCTAGAGCACCAGTGACTTCAGTGACAGTAAATGTAACTTTACCCATAGGATTTACTGAAT
>CAMZGG010000015.1 GCA_947306345.1 uncultured Caryophanales bacterium | reverse complement strand
GAGCGGAGAGTAAATCCATTTGTCAAATAATGAATATTTGATATAATATTCAAGGAATTTATTGAAAGGAATTAGAAATTTATATGGTTAATGTTACAGAATTAAGACCAGGCAACTATTTCATCGATGAAAACAATTTATACCAAGTTTTAGATATTTTATTAAATAAAACTGCGATGAGAAAGATGGTTGCTAAAGTCAAAGTTAAAAACGTCCGTACAGGTACAATTAACGAATTAGCCCGTAACTCTGGTTACATGGTTGAAAACGTCCGTTTAGACAAAAGACAAATGCAATATCTCTACGATAGTGGCGATTTCTTAGTCTTCATGGATCAAGAAACATATGACCAAGTTGAAATCCCAGTTGAACGCTTAACTTGGGAAAAACAATTCTTAAAGGGTGATGAAGTTGTTGAAATCACTTCTTATGAAGGTGAAATCCTCGGTGTCAACTTACCTGCTAAAGTCGCTTTAAAGATTACTCAATGTGATCCAGGCGTTAGAGGTGACACAGTCAACAAACCAACAAAGCCAGCAACATTAGAAACAGGCTTAGTGGTCAGAGTCCCATTATTCATTGAAGAAGGCGAAGAAGTCTTGGTTCGCACAGATACAGGCGAATACGACAGCAGAGCCTAGTAGGTAGCTACGATGGAAATCTGGCAAGCATTATTGTTAGCTCTAGGTGCACTTATTGTTGGCGGTATTGCGGGTTTCTTCATTACTCGTTATATTTTCCAAAAACAATTAAGAGAAAACCCACCTGTGAATGAAAAGATGATTCGCGCGATGTTTAGAAGCATGGGTCGTACCCCAAGTGAAAAACAAATTCGTGAAATCATGAGAAACATGAATCAAAAGTAAAAATAAGAACACTCATAAGAGTGTTTTTATTATGCCTAAATAGTGGTTTTAGCCATTTTAAGACTTGAAACACAATTTGTTCACGTGTAATCTAAACTTATGAACAAAATCCTTAAAAAAGCCTCTATATTATTCCTTATATCTTTTTCTTTATTAGGATGTACTGATCTTACTAAGAAACGTCTTAAGGAACTTGAAAGCAAATGCGCTATCAAACATTGGATTGAAGGAACTATTCTTTTCCATTATGAACATCTCACTGGTATGGACAACTCTGGCCCCGTTTATTTTGTGTTAGACTTCTCCGCTAATAATGAAAACTTCTTAGCCCAGTTCATCAATACAGAAAAAGAGGCTTATTTCAAGCTCAAGCAAGGACCAGACATGACGTTTGAAACTAGGACCAACGAGTTTGTCCAAGAATGGATTGGCTCGGCTTACTATTCATGGGATGAAGAATACCAAATCAACTTTGAAAAACCATACTCATATTTCCGTTATGGAGAGCCTGATTCAGGGCTCGCATTTGGCTTTGTTTACTACACTGAAACGGACGTTGTGAATCTATTTTATATCCATAATTAATGGTGGTCTAATCCCCTAAAAAATGAATGTAAAAAAAGCACTCGGTTATGAGTGCTTTTGTCTATAATAACAAAGTTATTAAATCTACTAATTAATTACTTACTTTTTACTTTCATCCAAGTGATTTGTCTTTCGGTTCCCGCCTTGATTCTACCGATGTTTGTGCGGTGTCTGATGATCAAAACGATGGAGATAATTGTCATCAAAATTGCATAGACATAATTGCAGTATAGCATTGGTCCCCAATTGACAATAAAGAGCCATGGAAAGACACCTGGACCTGGGACAGGAAATACTTTGCAAGCGATTAAAATTGCCCATACCCAAGTGACTACCGCATTAAGGATAGAGGTGATGATACTCGCTAAGGAAACATAACCGCTTCTTTTTAATGTGAAATAGTAGGAAAGAGCACCGATAACACCAAACGCCCAAGAGGTGGTCAAGGTAATGCCGACCATACATGAGGCGGCTTTGCCGCCTTTGAATCCGATGAAGCATGGATAGATACCACCAAGCATCGCACCGACAACAGCCAACCAGTAGACAGGCCATTGAATCATGTAGCCATCAACGTTTCCGGCATACATATATTCAGCATATGGTAATAATGGCATGCCATTATTAAGTGGAACAAATGTTAAGATTGCCCAACAGATGTAAAGTGGGGAAATGGTCTTAAATACGTCAAAGAAGAATACGATAAGGAAGTATTTTTTGCCCCATAAACGACCACAGTTAGTGGCGCCTGGATTATGTGATCCATATTCACGTGGATCTTGTTTAAAGACCATCTTTCCTAATGGAATTGAGATGTTTGCGCTTCCCATAAGGTAACCAATTAGCAAACAAATGATTGGCACCAATATATTTACAAATATATTCATTTTTGTACCTCCAAATCGCACCTTTATATTCTACAAAATTGCTTTATATTTGCAACTTAATTTGTATATAATTAAGTCTTGCAAAGGGAAAATATAGTGTCAGATATCAATAAAACAACATATACAGCCGATGATATTCACGTGATGAAAGGTCTTGAGGGTGTCCGAAAAAGACCAGCTATGTACATTGGTTCAACCAATAGTGCAGGTCTCCATCATCTAGTGTGGGAAGTTGTTGATAATGCAGTTGACGAAGCTTTGTCAGGATATGGCAAAAAGATTTGCGTCACCATGCATAAAGACGGTTCCATCAGCGTTCTTGATGAAGGACGTGGTATTCCTGTGGGTATCAATAAAGAAACTGGTCGACCAGCGGTCGAAGTTGTTTTTACTGAACTCCACGCAGGTGGTAAATTCAATAACGCAGTCTATAAATCCGCGGCTGGTTTACACGGTGTTGGTGCGTCTGTCACTAACGCTTTGAGTGAATGGATAGACGTAAACGTCTATCAAAACGGCAATATCTACCATCTTAAATTCGAAAATGGTGGTCAACTTGTCGTCCCACTAGAAGTTGTTGGTACATGCAAGAAACATGGTACTTTGGTGAGATTTAAACCAGATGCCACAATCTTCTCCACAGTGGAATTCAAATGGGATACAATCGCAAGCCACTTACAAGAAAGTGCCTTCTTAATGAAAGGCGTGGAATTTGTTCTTACCGACGAAAAAACCGGAACAGTTCAAAACTTTTTGTATGAAAACGGCTTAGTGGAATATATCAATAACGTCAATATCAATAAGAATCCATTATCACCTGTGATCAGCTTTTCTGATACTGATGAAGAAACACAAATTGATATTGAAATCGCCTTACAATATTGTAACGAAGATTATAACGAAACAATCTTTTCTTACGTTAATAACGTAAGAACAAGAGATGGTGGTACTCATGAAACTGGTTTTAGAGCCGGTATTACTAAAGCTGTTAACGATTTCGCTGAAACTTACAAACTTACCAAAGGTAAAAAGTTAGAAGGTAGCGATATTAGAGAAGGTTTAACCGCAGTTGTGAGCTTAAAAATCCCTGAAATGCTCCTTGAATTTGAAGGCCAAACTAAGGGCAAATTAGGCACTCCTCAAGCGGTTTCTGTCGTCTCTAATTTCATCTTTAATAAGTTTACTTATTACTTACTCGAAAACAAAGAATTCGCCATTAACTTGATCAATAAATGTGTGGCCTCACAAACCGCTAGATTAGCCGCGCGAAAAGCAAAAGAAGAGGCTAGAAGTAATAAAAAACCTAAACAAGAGGTCATTTTGAGTGACAAATTGACCCCAGCGCAGTCTAAAGACTACGCTAAAAACGAGCTTTTTATCGTTGAAGGTGATTCCGCTGGTGGTACAGCTAAGAAGGGTAGAGATAGACTACATCAGGCTATCTTACCACTACGTGGTAAACCATTAAATACAGACTCAATTTCTATCGATAGATTAGTCCATAATGAAGAAATCGCAACTATTATTAATACCATTGGTGCGGGCTTTGGACAAAGCTTCGATATTGAAGATATAAAATACGGCAAAATCATCATCATGACCGATGCTGATACCGATGGTGCGCATATTCAAACGTTATTATTAACGTTTTTCTACCATTATATGCGTCAATTAATCACATCTGGTCACATTTATATTGCGGTTCCTCCTCTTTATCGTGTTTACAAAGAAGACGGTAAAAAAGTGGTGCAAGAATACGCATGGGATGATGATGGCTTAGAACAAGCCAAGAAGAAAGTTGGCGGTGGCTATAAAGTCAGCCGTTATAAAGGTCTTGGTGAAATGGATGCTATCCAATTAAAAGAAACCACAATGGATCCAAAGACCAGATTATTACTCCAAGTTGAGATTGATGATCCAATCCTTGCAGAAAAAAGAGTAAACGTTTTAATGGGCCGTGACGCTAGTGTCAGAAGAGCGTGGGTCGAAGAGAACGTTGACTTCAATAAAATTGACACTTTCATTAAGGAGGTAAAGTAATCTATGGCTAGAAAAAAGATTGATTTAGTCGAAGAAAATTACGTTGAAAATATCTCCATACAACCAATGGAAGATGTCATGGGTGACCGCTATGCGACATACGCAAAATATGTCATCCAAGATCGTGCTATCCCAGACGTTAGAGATGGTTTGAAACCAGTTCAAAGACGTATCGTTTTCACAATGTTTAAGAACAATAACGTCTTCAATAAACCAACTAGAAAATGCGCTCATACCGTTGGTGCGGTTATGGGTACTTTCCACCCTCATGGTGATACATCTATTTATGAAGCCTTGGCTAGAATGAGCCAAGATTGGAAGATAAGATACCCATTAATCGACTTCCAAGGTAATAACGGTTCTATCGATGGTGACTCGCCAGCTGCCTATCGTTATACCGAATCTAGATTAAGTGAAATCAGTAACGAATTAGTGAGAGAAATCGACAAAAAGACAGTCGATATGCAGCTCAACTTCGATGATACCGAATTTGAACCAACCATTTTACCGGCTAGATTCCCTAACTTATTCGCTAATGGTACAGAAGGTATCGCTGTTGGTATGGCGACTGAAATCCCACCTCATAATCTCAAAGAGATTATTGATGCGGTCATTTATCGTATTGGTCATAAAACAGCGACCATCGAAGACTTAATGCAATTCGTTTTAGGTCCTGACTTTCCAGGTGGTGGTATCATCTACGAAAGTGAAGGCCTTAAAAACATCTACTTAACTGGTAGAGGCCGTATTGAAATCGCTAGTAAAGAAGAGATTGTCCAAAACAAAGACAATCAACAGATTGTCATTACTGAAATTCCATATAAAACACAAAAGAATCAATTAGTCTTTGAAATCGATAAGATTATTCATAGCAAAGCCGTTGATGGTTTACTTGAAGTGCGTGATGAATCTGACTGGAAAGGCATCAGAATTGTTATCGATTGTAAGAAAGACGCTAAAGTCGAATTACTCTTACAATACTTAAACAATAAGACTGGCCTAGTCTCATCTTATAGCACTAATATGGTCGCTATTGTGGATGGTCGTCCAAAGACTTTGAACTTATTAACTTATGTCGATGCTTATATTGCTCACCAAGTTGATGTTGTCACAAGAAGAAGTAGATTTGATCTAGAAAAATTCCAAGCTAGATTACACATCGTTGAAGGCTTAATTCAAGCTTCTTTAAACATCAATGAAGTCGTTGAAATCATTAAAAAGAGTAAAGATAAAGCCGATTCTAAAGTTAACTTAATGGCCCGCTATGGCTTCTCAAACGAACAAGCTGAAGCTATCGTTACAATGCCATTATATAAGTTATCTCACACTGATGAGGTCACTTTAGAGAACGAAAAAGTCCAACTCTTAAAAGATATCGAAACACTCAAAGGTATCTTAGAAGATGAAAGCAAATTAAACCGTGTTTTAGTTCGTGAGCTAAAAGCTATCGCGGATAAATACGGTGATGATAGACGTACAGTCATCCAAGAAAAAGAAGAAATCGCCCCAATTGATAAGCGTGAATTAATCGCTAAAGACGATGTGATGATCGCTTTAACTCGTGATGGTTATTTAAAACGTTCCACACTTAAATCTTATCGTAGCAGTGGCGATAATCCTCTTCCTGGTTTAAAGGATGGAGATGAACTCATCGCACAAGGTATGGTCAATACCACCGACTATTTGATTTGTTTTACAAATCAGGGCAATTACATCTGCGTTCCTGTCCACAAAATGACAGAAAATAGATGGAAAGATGAAGGTGATCACTTAAATGCCTTCTCCACACTTGCTGCTGGTGAAAAAATCATCAAAGGTTTAGCGGTTACTGACTTTAGAGATGACATTTATTTAGGCATTTTGACCAAATATGGCCAAATTAAACGTATGCCTTTAAATATGATAGAAAAAGGAAAACGCTCGCGCCCAATACGCAATATGCGTTTACTTAATGGGGATGAAGTCGCTGATATCCAAGTCTTATCCGGTAATAGCAACTTACTTGTTTTAACAAGTAATGGTAACGCTACATACTTCAATGAAAACGAATTAAGTGTTCTTTCTAGCAAAGCTGGTGGTGTTAAATCAGTGGCAGGCTTAGGAAAGAATAACGCAGTTGCGTTAATCGCCTTTGATGAAGAAGAAAAGAACAAAGTTATCTTATTCACCGATAAAGGTCATTATCGTATTCTCGATAATGCACACGTGAACTTAACCGCTAGATTAGGCAAAGTGCAAAATATCATGCCTTGCTTCAAGAGCGATATTCATCATGTCGTCAGTGCCTTTAAGCTCAATACCAAGTCAGATTTATTAAAAATAAATCTCTTCCTCGATAACAATGAATATTTCACCTTTGATTTAACTGATTTTTACTTAACAGATCTTGCTAAATACGCGAAAAAGAATATCGATATTCCAAGCAAGACATCAGTCGATAGTGTCTTAGACACTAACATTGAAATCGTTAATAAGAATACCGTTTCTCATCCAATCACTATTAAAGAAAAACCACCAGTAATGACTTCTTCTGATGAAGATGGTGATGAAGGTGATGAAGTAGAAGAAACAGTTGCCGCTGTCAAAGAGGAAAAACCTGACAGAGAGGGCTTCGAACAAATCTCCATATTTGACGATTTAGATGACTAATTAGTGTAGTATTTAACTAGTAAATAATTAGTAAAACATATAACTATGTTATATATCAAATCAATAATTTAAAATAAAGTCTCGAAAAGAGGCTTTTTTCTTATCCTATTATTTAATATTAGTTTGTGAGAAAAATTAAATTATTCTCACAGTTAAGGGCAGTTTTAAGGTATTATTTATTTAGATAAATATGTTCAGCAAATTCATTCCATTCGCACACGCCCAGTCCATATACGAAGTCCCAGTGGATTTCTATAAGAAACAAGGCGTTAGTGTCCTTTTAATCGACTTGGATAATACGCTGGACAGTTATCGCTTATTGACCCCAACAGATAGAGCGGTCAAATTAATCGCGGCTCTTAAAGAGACTGGTCTAAAAGTCATCATCGTCTCTAATAATCGTGGTAAGCGTGTCACATCATACGCTAACGCGATGGGCTGCACATTCATTAATTCCGCTCGTAAGCCATTCTCTGGGAAGATTAGAAAGTTCCTTAAGGAAAATAACTACAAACCAGAGGAGACAATGCTCGTTGGTGATCAACTGATGACTGACGTACTTGCGGCTAGAGGCGCTCATATCCGCGTCATGCTAACCGAAAAGGTCGTTAAGGAAGACCAGTTTACCACCCATTTCAATCGTCTATTAGATAGACCGATTCGTAGACATTTAAGAAAAACAGGCAAGTTGCCAGATTGGAGAACAAAATATGGGCAAGCAGAGTAGAGTATTACGTTGTTATCACTGTGGTGCAATCCTTCAATGTGAAAATGAAGATGAAAAAGGCTACATTATTCCAGAATCATTGCATAGAGCCACACCAATCCAAATCATCTATTGTGATAGATGTTTTGAAACAATGAAAGCTTTCAATAATAGTGAGCTTGAACAAAAGGTTGACCAAGAAGTCTTAAAGATTCTTGATGACGCATTCGCGACAGACGCGATGATTATTTGGGTTGTCGACTTGTTCTCATTTAACGGCACTCTTAATAGTGAAATCGCTAACAAAGTTAAGAAGTTAAACGTTGTTGTCGTTGGTAATAAGAGAGACTTATTCCCAATGAACTTAAAAGATGACTCATTAGTGGAATATCTCGTTGATAGATTTAATGCCTATGGCATCAAACCAAAATCAGTCAGATTATTAGGCGCCGCAAACAAGATTGATTCTAAAGAATTAATCGATGCGATGAACACCGCTAGAAAAGGTCATGACGTTTACATGATTGGTAATTCCACATCTGGTAAAACTTCTATTATTAATAGAGCCATGAAGGGTTTTGAGAATAAAACAAGCAGACAAATCAAAACCATCACCTATCCAGGCACAAGCGTGAACGTGTTAGAAATCCCATTATCCCGTTCTTCATTCTTCTATGAACTCCCAGGTATTTCTCAAACCACATCCGCGACTGGCAAATTAGAAAAAGATGTCGTCAGACAAATCGTTCCTAAGAAAGCCGTCAAAGTTATCACCCGCACAATGAGCGCTGGTGACGCCTTAATGGTGGGCTCCTTAGCAGCATTCGAAGTCATTAAAGGTAAAACTACTAACTATCGTTTCTACTCCGCTGAAGGTGTGGAAACAAGAAAAGTCCAATCTAAGAAATTAGATGACTACATTAACGAAAATAACATTCGTCGTTTTGCTAGACCAGTCTCTGAAAGATTAGTCAGCTTCTTAGACTACGATATGTTTGAATATGCGATGGAAAACGATAAGAAATGGCACGATATCGCCATTGAAGGCTTAGGCTGGTTATCATTCATCGCCCAAGGACAAATGATCCGTATCCGCTTACCAAAAGGTGTAGCGCTCAAAGAAAGTATCGCAAAGATTAAATAGTAACTATGTTAACACCAAAACAAAAACGTGATTTGAAGGCTTTAGCCTCAACCTTAACCATTCGTTACCAAATCGGTAAGAATGAAATCTCCCAAACTCTTATCGACATGCTTGATAAGGCGCTCACAGCGCACGAGCTCATCAAGATTGATGTCATGAAGGGTTGTTCTCTTCCAATCATGGAAGTGGCAATTGATATCTCCAATAGATTAAACGCTGAACTAGTCCATGTCATGGGTAGAGTCATTATCCTATTCCGTAGGAATAAAGAAAATCCAAAGATCAAACTATAATGAATAGAATAATTTTCGGTGGTGGTTTCGATCCAATTCACCTCGGGCATATCAATATGGCCATTATGGCTCAGAAGGCTTATCCCGGTGAAGTTGTTTTCGTACCCGCGAAAATTGCTGTTTGGAAAAGTTCATCCATCAACCAAGAGCACAAATTAGCGATGGTGCAGATTGCTATCAAAAACATTCCAGGCTTCAGCGTGGATACTTTTGAACTTGATCAACCTGAACAACCTCGTAGTTATCAAACAGTCGAGTATTTCAAAAAGAAATATCCTAACGACAAACTCTACTTTTTAATTGGTCAAGACCAAGTAAATGCCTTCCATGAATGGGCAAAGCCAGAGGAAATCGCTAAAAACACCCAAATAATCTATTATGAAAGGCCGAAATATGAGCTTAACGAGGTCAATGTGAATAAATATCACATGATTGCGGTTTCTGGCCCTACAGTGGACGTTTCGTCATCTGATATTAGAGAGCTTAGAAGCGCTTATCTTCAAGAGGATGTTATCCGCTATATCGAAGATAACGAGTTATATTTCATTAAGAAGGTCAAACCTCTTCTAAAAGAAAGCCGCTTCAAACATTCTAAGTCCGTGGCTCATATGGCTTACCAATTAGCGGAACATCATGGTTTGGATTTCTCCAAAGCTTATGTTGCTGGTATTCTCCATGACATCGCTAAAGGGATTAACGATGAAGAAACATTACGCTTAATGAAGGAATTCTACCCAGGATTCTTAGATATTGGCGCTTATGCATACCATCAATTTTTAGGAGCAATGGTGGCCCGTGATAAATTTGGCGTGGCGGATCCTGAAATCTTGGATGCGATTAAGTATCATACGACCGGCAGAAAGAAAATGGGCTGGTTAGAGAAGCTAGTTTTCGTTTCAGATAAGATTGAACCAACCCGTCCATACGACTCAAGTGACCTTATTAAGGCGATGTACGATGACTTTGAACAAGGCTTCATTACCGTCTTAAAAGCCAATAGAGAGTTCCTCATAAGCAAGGACAAAATGGTGGATAACAGGTTCACCGCAGACTGTTTCAAATACTATTTAGGCCTCTAAAAATAAGGCAAAACATAGAACATATTAGCCTCAGAAATGGGGCTTTTATTTTGCTAATGAGTATTAACATACATTTTAACTGAAACTATCCGAAAACCACAAAAATAGGCAATTAAGATTTTGAGGGTTTTTGGCATAGATCAGGACAGAGAGTGATGAAAGTGGATAACTTGACTTTTCCACATTTTCCACATACAATTTCGATTATATATAAACTTCGTATAATTGTCATTATGTTAACTTTATATGCTAAAAATAAATAAGTTACAGAGTAAGGATAAAGACTGATAAATGCAGTTCTTACTTTATTCACTTACATCTACCAGTCAAAATATCCACATTTTAGCAGCTTTTCAAAACTACTAGAAATCTACTAATTCTTCGTCATCGTGTGAAACATAATTATTGATTACATAACCAACGGTGACTTTCTTAAGCAAATTAAACTGTGGACGCGTTAACCTATATTTGTTTATTGTCTCAACGCACACTTCTTCATAATCTTGGATCAGATTCTTCTTGAATTGACTATGAAGACCATTGATTGCGTCTTCACTAAGCAATCGTCTTTTGTCAATTGATCTAATCTGATTAACGACTGCAACTGTTCTGTGTCCGCTGTTGATTCCTTTAATGATTCCGAGACGGATATCACTAGCTGGATTCAAATCTTTGAGCCTTTCGGACTTTAATGGCACAACAGTCATTAACGGATTTACCGCTGCAGAGTCTAACAAGACCGCTACAAAATGATCACCATGCAGTTCGGTACCAAATTCTAACGGAAATCTTGCTAGGTAGACTTCACCTGCTTTAACGGCAAACGATGTCTCAAAGTGTTTATACGCGAAGATGCGTGTATTTGTAGCGCCAGTGTTTCTTCTAGCGGTATCGCCTTTGAGATAAGGTTGGCCTAATGGGATTCTTCTTTTCCGGAGAATCAATTGGAGCTTCTCTCGTTTTTTGTTGCCTGCATCTGACATTATTTTACCTTCTGCCTCCTTTCTTCAATTTCAAATTAAAACGGAAAAACGCAAAAGAAAAGGCACGATTTTGTATGCCTTTCCTTGTAAGAGTGCCGCATAAATTTTTTAACGGCTAGTCAAATAATTCTTCAATTGGTTCGCCAACTAAGTAATCAGGTTTAGCGATTCCAAAGTTTTTGAGGACTGTTGCGCCGATATCACCGAATGATGCTCTTTCAGGTAAGAGTCCACCATTCTTGAACGCTTTATTATATATAATAAGAGGTATTTTTTCTCTTGTGTGGTCAGTACCAGTCCAGGTTGGATCGTTACCGTGGTCAGCGGTGATGATTAACAAATCATCGTCCTTAAGATATGGAAGGAGTTCCCCGACTCTCTTATCAAATCTTTCAATACATTCACCATAACCGATTGGATCTCTTCTATGGCCGTAGTCACTATCGAATTCCACTAAGTTAACAAAGCATAAGCCTGTGAAGTCATGGCTCTTAGCTTCTTCAATGGTCTTATCCATACCATCTTCGTTAGAGACAGTCTTTTGTGTTTTAACAACGCCATACATGTCGAAAATGTCACCAATCTTACCAACGCAGCTTGTCATAAAGCCGTTATCTTGTAAAACATTCATAACGGTTGGTGCGCTTGGTTTTAAGGCTAAGTCATGTCTATGACCGGTAACACGCTTGAAATCGTTCTTATTAGTGCCTACATATGGTCTAGCAATGATTCTACCGACCATCCATTCAGGCTTCATACAGATTTCTCTAGCGATTTCGCAGCAGCGATATAATTCTTCAAGACCAGTGACTTCTTCATGAGCGGCAATTTGAAGCACGCTATCGGAAGAGGTATAGACGATTAAGGAATTATCTCTACATTGTTCTTCACCGAGTTCCACTAAGATTTCAGTACCTGATGCCGCTTTATTACCAATCACTTTGTGACCGGTTCTTTTTTCTAACTCATCGATAAGTTCTTTTGGGAATCCTGTATCGGTAAATGTTTTAAAAGGTGTGACGGTATTGATACCCATGATTTCCCAGTGACCTGTCATGGTGTCTTTACCATTACTCACTTCGTGAGCTTTAGTAATAAATGCTTGAGGGTGGTTAACTTTACTTGTGCCTCTAATTGGATCTAAATCACCCATGCCTAATTTGTTCATCACTGGGACGTTTAATCCGTTAGGCATTTTTTCACCGATATGGACTAAGGTGTTAGAACCTTTATCACCAAACTTATCGGCATCTGGTAAGTAGCCACTGCCCATTGAGTCGGCGACGATAACAAAAATTCTCTTAAAACGATAATTTTTCATGATTTTTTCCTCACTTCATAATCTTATCATAATCTGACTTCAGTTTCTCGCTAGAAACGTGAGTATATATTTGCGTTGTCGCAATATTTGTGTGTCCGAGCATCCCTTGCACCATACGGAGTTGGGCTCCGTGGTTTAATAGATGCGTGGCGAAGCTATGTCTTAAGGTGTGTGGGGAGATGGTCATCTCAATGCCTGCTAATTCGGCATATTCTCGCACTTTCTTGAAGAAATAGATTCTGCTGAGAGGTTCTCCGCTTCTATTTAAGAACAAATAGTCGCTCTTTTTGTGCTCGCTTTTGTTGCGCACTTCGGAAATATACTTCTTGATATACTCGACGGCGTATTCAGCGATTGGAACTTTCCTCTCTTTAGCGCCTTTGCCAAAGACAGTAATGATACACTTATTTAGGTTCACTTGTCCACGTTTAAGATTTAAAAGTTCACTAACTCTTAATCCAGAAGAGTACATTGTCTCTAACATAGCCCTGTCTCTAATCCCACTTGGGGAAGTTAAATCAGGAGCTTCTAAAAGACGATCAATCTCTTCTTCGCTTAGACAGTTTGGTAAGTGTTTTGGCTTCTTTGGTGTTTCGATATCAGGAATATTGCCTGTGTAATAGTTTTCTTTCTTGAGAAAGAGATAGAAACTACGAGTGGAACTGAGTCTTCTTAAGGCAGTTGAAACAGACTTGCCTAAAGAGAGTTCGTACTTTAAAAACTCGTAGAGGTCAGTTTCTAACAAGTCACTCGTATCTTTCTTGTCGGAGAAATAATTAAAGAAGGCTTGTAGGTCTTCTAAGTAAGATATCCAAGTCTGTGGAGATAAGCCACGTTCCACTAAAACGTATTGATGGAACAAATCAACGGCGTCTACTATTTCCATCTTTCTTTACCTCGCTAGCACGTTTCAATAACGGCTTCTTTAAGGAACGATTCAAATCGTTAATGAGTAATTTAGTGGCACTTTCCTCTTCGTGTCTAGAATAGTCGAATAAACTCATTTGCACCGCCATTTCCTGATAGTCGATGAGATTTTGAAGGGTGATTCCTACGAGTCTAAGTGTCATACGTGAGAAATTCTTGTCATACAGGCTACACGCCACATCATAAATGGTTTGCCACTTATTCGTTGGGTTATCAAAAGTCAGTGACTTATTAAATGATTTAAACGTTTGGTCTTTGACCACAATCTGGACAGTGTGACCAAGTTTATCTTCTTTGACCGCTCTATCGGAGACTTCCTTAGCTAACTCTAAGAAATATTTCTTAATCTCGACTTCGTTATCGGTGTCATATGGTAATGTTGTGGAATTACCAATAGATTTAGGATCCCATTTCTCGATTTCGATTTCATCAGAGCCTTTACCTTCAAGCCATTCCTTGAGTGTATAGAAGAATTTGCCAGTGATGTTTTTAACATCCTCGTCATCACTTTCGAGTTTATTGTATAAATCCCCAATGGTCTTGATGCCGACACTCTTAAGTCTAGGCGCGGTTCTTTTGCCCACACCAAACATTGATTCGACCTTGAGTGGGAACAAGATATTTTTAATATCGCGTTTATGAATAATGGTTAGACCCATTGGCTTTTGATAGTCACTAGCCATTTTGGCTAAGAATCTTGTCGTGGACACACCAATGGAACACTTTAAACCAGTTTCTTTAAAGAGATCTTCTTGTAACTTTCTAAAGAAAGAGACAACATCTTTCTGTCCTTTGACCGCGTCAGTAAAGTCTGCAAAACACTCATCTACGGATGCTGGTTCTACGAGTTTTGTGTAGCGTCTAACAAAGTTAAAGAACTTCTTGCTCATCGAAGAATAATAATGATAGTCACCAGGAATGACAATGAGGTTTGGACAAAGTTGTCTCGCTTTAAACATCGGCATAGCCGAAGAGACTCCATATTTTCTTGCAGCGTATGAGCAAGTTGAAACAATCCCTCCTCTTCCATCGTGACCAATGGCCACTGGTTTGTTTTCTAGAGAAGGATCTTTGATTTCTTCGCATCTAGCAAAGAAAGCATTGAGGTCGATGTGGACTATAACTTTGCTCATACCTACATTATATACGTACACGTAGATTATGTTAACTAAAAGTGTGGGCAAAATAAAATCCTGCTTGAACAGGACGTTATTTCTAATACATAGTATTATATCTACTAGTAAACCACTAATAAAATACTTTGAAAATTATTTGTTTTCGATGACTTTTTCGACCTTTTCTTCAGCGTCTTTTAAAGCTTTTTCTAACTTTTTGATAATCTCTTGACCCTCTTTGTAGAGGCTTAAGCATTCATCTAATGGGAGCTTTTCTGAGGAGATATTCGCGACGATTTCGTCTAATCTCTTCATCTCTTTTTCAAAGTCAAATTGTTTTTCCATACTACTTTTTCTCCGTGTCTATGACTTCACTATTGATAACACCATCTTTTAAGATGGTTCTAATCTTTTGTCCTTTTTTCACTAGCTTGATATCGCTGACTGGCTTACCTTGTTCATCCACTGTTAATGAGAAACCACGATTAATAACATTATCTGGATTGAGAGCCTCTAAAGTGGCTTTCTTATGGGCTAATAGCTCTTGATAATGACCGACTAGTTGTCTAATTTCTAAATCCAAATCTTCTTTGTAAGAAGATAAATCGTCTTTCATCCCTTGAATACGGCTCTTTAAGCTTTCTTCCATATCCTGTAAGGCAAACGATAACTTTTCTTCTATTTCCCTACGGTCCACAGTGGCGAGTTCCGCTGCGGCTGTTGGGGTACTGGCGCGCTTATCAGCGACAAAGTCCACTAATGTGGAATCTATTTCATGGCCAATACAGGCGATTACAGGCATCTTAGAGTTAGCAATGGCTCGTACTAGTGTTTCATCATTAAACGCGCTTAAATCCTCGCTAGCGCCACCTCCTCGGCCAATTAACAAGGTATCCAAAGGATAGGTTTGGGCTAATTCAAAGGCTTTGAGCAATTCTTTTGGGGCATTTTCACCTTGCACTGCACTATAGAAGACATAAATATCAACGATTGGATATCTTCTTTTGATGTTAAAGAGAATGTCCTTAATAGCCGCACTATTAGGAGCGGTAATAACACCAATGGCGTTTGGATAAAGATTTATCTTTCTCTTCCTAGATTCGTCGAACAAGCCTTCTTCTAGGAGTTTCTTTTTAAGCTTTTCTAATTCTAAGAGTTGTTGACCAGCGCCTACTTCTTCCATTTGGTAGACAATGATTTGATATGTACCTCGACCTACATAAGCATCTATGGAGCCGAAGACGACCACTTCTTGACCGTTTTCTGGCTTGAAGTTAATTCTTCCAGCGTAGTTAGAGAACATCATCGCCCCGATTAAGGATTTTTCATCCTTAAGGGAAAAATAAAAATGACCGTTACTAGCCATTTTAAAATTGGAGATTTCTCCTTTAACGTAGATGTATTTTAGATTTTCATCACTGCTAATGAGAGCTTTAATGTATTGATTGATATCGCTGACGGTGAAGACAGGGCGATCTTGATTCATTATAAGACCTCATCTAATATCGCATTGATGAACTTAGCTTGTTTCTCTTCGATATATTTCTTAGCGAGTTCCACTGCGGTATTAATCACGATACGTTTATCAATCTTTTCTACATAGCAGAAATGAGCATAACTCATTAATAAGACTGATTGAGTAAGTAATGGAAGTCTTTCCCATTTCCAGTTTCTTAAATGAGGTTGGAAAGCTGTGATGATTGAACCATAGTTATTGAGCACAGAACTAATCATGTTTTGGACATATGCACTGTGTTCTTTAAATGGGAGAGGATCATCGGTCATTTCTCTAATGATTTCATCAACATCCCTAAAGTTAGCGCCTTTGCCAGCCACTTGGTCTGCGATTTCGTCATAAATGACGGTCATAATGATAAAGTTTTCTTGATTGCGAGATATTTTTTCCATAAAAAAAGAGATTTAATAAATTAAATAATCGATATTACTTTGACTTGCACGTCAAATGGTACCTGTTCAGTAGCCATTAAAAAGGCATTGGTGATTTCATCTTGAATATTGTGTGTCACTTCTTGAAGGTTTGTGCCTTTAGCGACATCCACGGCCACCCACACGTGAACGATACCACGTCTAATTGTGGTTTGAACTGGTCTATTAAGACGAATCTTTTGGTTACGTTTCATGTGTGCGCTACTCATGGAGATGCCAGAGACATTACTTAAAGCGCCAGTCACTAATGCATCAAACACATTGAGTGAGATAGCGATTTTGCCTTTGTTTGAGTAGTTATCAATATAGACGTAGTCTGCCATAATCTGTACCTACTAATAATATATCTTAAATATATTCGTTTAGCAAATGGGAAAAACGAAATGAGTATGAGATTATAGCCACTCTATTGCCACTATCAAGAGAAATAAAATGTTTCTTTTTTGCTTGAAAAATAGGCTCCTAAATTCTATACGCATAATGCGCTTATGCGCGTGAGCGTACACGAACCGTGGGGCGAACATTTTGTCAAACGATTTTTGAAGTTTTTCTTACTCACGCGAAAGAAGAAATTTTTCTTGACTTAAGTCAGCTTATAATGTATTTTCTCTTTTATTATATAAAAGAGAGTGGTGGTGGAGGCCAACAAAAAAAAGAAGCGGTGGACCCGCTTCTAATTTTGTGTTTTGGTTAATTATTTGAGGTTTTCAACAACACCCGCAACAAATTCTGGAGTGAAGTTGAATTTCTTGAAGACGTCTTTGGCTGGAGCACTGGCACCGAATTGATCTAAGCCAATGTTTGTATCAGCGTATTTCGCCCAACCAAATGTGGAGAGCATTTCGATAGAAACACATTTTTCCTTAGGAAGGTTGATAACTTCTTTCTTGTAAGCTTCGTCTTGCTTTTCGAAGTATGACCAGCATGGCATACTGACGACTCTCACATCAATACCCTTTTCGAGTAATAATGCTTGAGCGGCAACTGCTAGGCTGACTTCACT
Organism: uncultured Caryophanales bacterium; assembly: GCA_947306345.1. Classification (GTDB taxonomy): domain Bacteria; phylum Bacillota_I; class Bacilli_A; order RFN20; family CAG-826; genus RUG14515. The sequence continues at coordinate 2,706 of CAMZGG010000015.1, read as the reverse complement.
ACCTGTGGCGATTAAGACAAAGTCGGCTTTCTTAGCTTCTTTGCTGACGACATATGCACCACGCTTTAAGGCTTCGCCATCACTTTCCTTCAATAAAGGAAGATTTTGACGGGATAAGATAATCGCGGTTGGATGATTCTTGCTTTGTAAAGCGGCGAACCAAGCACCATATGTTTCTCTTTCGTCAGCTGGTCTAATAACATCCATATTTGGAATGCTACGCAACATTGCTAATTGTTCGATTGGTTGGTGTGTTGGACCATCTTCGCCTACGGCGATACTATCGTGAGATAATAAGTAGATGGCTGGAACATGACTTAAGCAGGCCATTCTGATGGCTGGTTTCATGTAATCGGAGAAGACAAAGAAGGCACCAACGTAGCTACGTACACCACCGTGTAAGAGCATACCGTTTTGTGCACTCGCCATCGCGAATTCACGAATACCCCAGTTGATGTTGTGACCCGCTCTATTGTTGGCATCGAAGTTTGCGCCATTATCGAGTTTGGTCATAACAGAACCAGCAACGTCAGCGGAACCACCATATAAGTTTGGCATGGAAAGCATTAAGTAATTTAAGGCTTTGCCAGAGGCAACACGTGTGGATGTAGAAGAACCTTCAACGAAGTCTGGATAGACACCTGGAAGGTATTTATCAACATCAACACCATTTAAGGACATGAAGCGATCATATTCATCTTTGGTCTTCTTGTCAGCGGCTAATTTAGCAAGGGCTTCGTTATAAGCTTTGAGAGCTTTTTCACCACGCGCACCAAAGGTGTTAGCAAATAAATCATAAACTTCTTGTGGGACATAGAAGTCTTCGTGGTCGAATCCATAGGAGAGTTTAGCAGCTTTGCCGTCTTCTGCACCTAATGGGTTACCATGGACTTTGTTTGTGCCTTGTTTTGCACTACCATAACCGATAACGGTATGGATCATAATCATTGTTGGTTTGTCTTTGCTCTTTTTAGCTTTGCTAATAGCAGCGTCGATGGCGTCGACATCGTTACCATCAGCAACTTCTAAGACATCCCATTCACTGGCTAAGAATCTAGCTTTAACTTGTTCGGAGAATGATAAGTCTAAGGCACCATCAAGTGTAACTTGGTTAGCGTCGTAAAGAAGAATCATCTTATTGAGTTTTAAGTGACCGGCTAAGGAGATAGCTTCTTGAGAGATACCTTCTTGTAAGCAGCCATCACCGCATAAGGCGTATGTGTAGTGATTGCAAACTTCATCGCCAAAGCTATAAAGCTTATTAACCATTTGTTCCGCCATCGCCATACCAACGGCTTGGGAGATACCTTGTCCTAAAGGACCACTAGTGGCATCAACGCCATCAGTCCAGCCAAATTCTGGGTGACCTGGAGTTAAGGAATCGATTTGACGGAATTGTTTCATGTCATCCATGCTGATTTTATAACCGCTTAAATGAAGCATCGTGTATAAAAGCGCGGATGCGTGACCAGCGGATAAGACGAAACGGTCTCTGTTGAACCATTTGCTATCTTTTGGAGTGGCCACTAAATGCTTTGTGAATAAGGTGTACAAAGCAGGAGCGCTACCTAAGGCCATACCAGGGTGGCCAGAGTTCGCTTTGTTAATTGTGTCGATGCACAATGATCTGATTGTCGCAATCGCTAATTGATCGTTTTTGTTCATGTTTTTGTCCTCTGAATTTAGTAATTATTTAGTATTTTAATAGTTTTTGTATAACTATGTTATAACCTAGTTGTCGAATTTGATGCCTAATTCATCAAGTTGCGCTTGTGTAACGTTTGTAGGCGCATTGGTCATTGGGTCCACCGCCGCTAAGTTCTTAGGGAAGGCGATGACATCACGAATGTTGTCTGTGCCACCTAAAATCATCGCTAATCTGTCTAAGCCAAAGGCCATGCCAGCGTGTGGAGGTGTGCCGTATTGTAAGGCATCAACGAAGTAACCAAATCTCTCTTTGATTTCTTCATCACTTAAGCCCAAGACTTCAAAGATTTTTCTTTGCATATCTTGGTTATAAATACGAAGAGTACCACCACCAGCTTCATAACCGTTGATGACAATGTCATAAGCATAGCTTAAGACCTTGGTTGGATCTGAATCTAAGTATTTGACATCTTCGTCTCTTGGACGGGTGAAAGGATGGTGAGTAGCAACAATTGCCCCACTTTCCACGTCTCTTTCAAACATTGGGAAGTCAATGACCCATAATAAATCAAAGGTTCCTTCTTTGATGAGACCAAGTTCACGTCCGTACTTTAAGCGTAGCGCGCCTAATAAAGGCGTAACACGATTATCATTGCCCGCGGCGATGATTAATATGTCATTGTCCTTAAGGGCTAATTTTTCGTTTAAGGCCTTGATTTCGGCTTCTGAAAGGAATTTAACGAAGGAACCGGTTAATTCCCCGTTTTCCTTTTTAAGGACGGTTAAACCGCCTAATCCGAACTTCTTAGCTTCTAATGTTAAAGCATCGATAACTTTTCTACTTGTTTGGTCAGCGACACCATTAACAACAATAGCCTTAATGGCTTCCGCGGTTTGATAACCAGCGAATGTGGTATCTTTAAATATATCTTTAATATTATTTAACTCGATACCGAATCTTGTATCTGGTTTATCACTACCAAAACGGTCCATGGCTTCTTTATAAGTCATTTGTCTTAATGGAAGTTTGACATCATAGTTAATTGTGGCTTTAAAGAT
>CAMZGG010000014.1 GCA_947306345.1 uncultured Caryophanales bacterium | reverse complement strand
TGGCTGGGGTGACTGGGATCGAACCAGTGAATGGTGAATTCAGAGTCCACTGCCTTACCGCTTGGCGACACCCCAAATTCAAAAGATTAATACTGGTCTTCCTGGTAAAGTCTAACTTCAGTAACGCCTGGAACTTCTTCTTGTAAAATAACTTCCACTAAATCTTTAATATCGTTATTCGCGTAAGCGCAGTCTTGGCAAGCGCCATGGAGTCTAACATAAACAACACCATCCACAAAGGAGACGAATTCAACATCGCCGCCATCTCTTTGTAAGAAATGTCTAATTTTATCTAGGGTTGCAACAATAAGTTTTTCGCGGTCGTCTTTCATAACGATAAAGATATTAGCACATTCATAATAAAATGTTCACAGAAATGATAAAAAATATTTTTATGCCTTCTATTATTGCTATAATAGTGGCATGAAGCTTAGTCTTGATGAATACGATAAAGTAAATGCTTTAATTCCTGGTTTGTTTCAGTTTGATGAAAAAGAGATGTTTACTCAAGCCGCTTTAGCCATTACTGAAAATGAACTCTATTTTTATGATGATAATGCTCCTAAACAAATCATGGGTGAGATTTATCATTATCCAATTTTAAAGAGAGTGAAATTAGATGATATCGTCATGGCGCTTGATGAAAAGATTACTGGAAACAAACAACTAAATACCATGGCGCGTCTTAATTTCATTATGGAAGAGGAAGATGAAAATCTTTACTTCTATTACTATTTAAATGATAAAAGAGACGTTGATGCGTTTATTAAAGAATTAGCAGCGTGTGGCATCAAAACTAAAAAGAGAAAAGTGGATTTAAGTCCAGAGAATATTTAAGACCTAAAGAAAGTCATTATTGATTACGAATAAAGGTCTTTTATTTTGAGATTAAACTCATTATCTTTATGGACGGAGAAATATATGGCAAAAGAAAAACTTACTATCGCCGAAGAGCTCGCAAAACGTGAATATAAACAACCATCAAACTTTGTTTGGTTCTTATATGGCTGTTTAGCGAGATCACCATTCTTCGGTCCTAAATACCACGTTAAATATAAAGTCATTGATGATATCAATAAGTATAAAGGTCCTGCTTTTATCATTTGGAATCATCAATCTAGAAGAGACTACTTATTCTTAAAGAATCTTATCGCTCCACATAAATTTAATATGCTCGCCGGTTATCAAGAATTCTTTAGAAAGAAATTCACTTGGCTTTTTAAACAAGCTCAAGTCATCCCAAAGAAGAACTTCACTAATGACCCAAAGAGCATTAGAGCGATGGACCGCATCATCAAAAGTGGTGGTACAATCGCGTTCGCTCCAGAAGGTACATCTTCTATTTTTGGTCACAATCAACCAATCGTTCCAGGTACTGGTAGATTCCTCAAATACTATCACATCCCCGTTTATTTTATGAAATTAGAGGGTGCTTACCTCACTTCTCATAAGGTTTGTATTGATGACCGTATTGGTAAAGTTAACGCTACTTTATCATTGTTATTCAAACCAGAAGACCTCTTAGCGATGACTCCTGAAGAAATTGATAACAAGATTAACGAAGCCTTCCATCACGATGACTATAAATGGAATAAAACCCAACATATCAAATATCACAGTAAAGGCCGTATCATGACCAATATGCACGATATGTTATATAAATGTCCAAGATGTGGTCATGAATTTGAAATGGACGCCGCTGGTAAATACATTAGATGCACAAACTGTGGTAATGGCGGTTGCATGGATGATTACTATGACTTCTATCCATTTGATGATACTTGCAAGATCTTTGATACCCCAACTGATTGGTTGGACTGGGAAAGAGTGCAAGTCATCCATGAAATTAGAGACAATAAAGACTTCTATTTAGAAGAAGAAGTCGATATTGGTGAATTACCAAAATATAAACCAGTTAAAGACAACAAGAAAACTTCTATACCATGTGGACATGGTAAGATCAGATTTGACCATGATGGTATCCATTTCGATGGTATTAAAAATAACGAACCTTGGCACTTTGATTTATCCTATAGTGTCATCTATTCACCAATCATTGAAAACGACTTAACTCAATTCGCTTTAGCGGTTAATGAACAAATCTACGATTTTGTTCCAAAAAATCATGTCGTAGGCAAGATAATTCTTGTCACCGAGGAAATGCATCGTTTACACTTTAACACATGGAAAAACTTCCATTGGAACGACTATATGTATGAGGGAACAGAATTGGAGAAAAAGTAATAATGATTAAGCCATATTGGAAAACTAAGTCACACGTTATCATCTTTATTTTGATGATATTAGCCCATGTCTTTTGGACTACGGCTTTCATTGTTGATAGTGTGGCATACATGCAAGACCCAGCCTCCGCGGATCCTGAGGCTCCTGCAAGAATCACAACTCTCATCGTGGTCATTGCTGTTCTTGTTAGCTTTATCGTAGATATCATTTTCTTCTCTGATTTATTCCGTTATATCAGACTCAAAAGAAGAACTTCTCAAAACATTAAAAGCAATGTTGAGATATACGCAGAAGGTGCAGGCAAAGAAGACGCTGATAAAGAAGCAAAGAAAATGCTTAGAATGAGTGAAGTTATTGCTGATGTAACTACAGAAAATCAAAACACAATAGGCGCGGAATTTGATTGCCCACAAGAATCAATTAAACGTCCTTCCTTAAAAGCCACTCTTGTGACAATGATTTATGCCATTGGCTTACCACTTTTAGCAATATTTGCAATGTTCTTCGTGGGTATTTTCTTATTCTTCTTCATGATTGATAGTGCACATCCTTTAGATGGCTTACGTAATGCCACTTCTCTTCTTGTTTTAGTCATCTTAATCTTTGTCGTTGCGATGACCATTATCATGATTGCTCAAAGAGTCAGATTAAAGAAAAGAACACCTAAAGCCGCAGGTATAAGAATCTATCCTGAGTATTTAGAACAATATGTTGTTTCTTATAAAGAAGCGATGATGGAAACCCGCTATAAAGTTAATTATGACAACATGAAGCGTATGCAAACCAAGAACTTCTATATCATCAAAGGCAAAGTAAATAACCAAACCGCTGCTATTACCATTCTTAAGAAAGAACTTCCAGCGGAAGCGCTTGAATTAATAGAAAGTAGATATTTAAATGCTAAAGAAGCCAAAAAGGCTCAAAAAGAAGCTAAAAAGAAAGAAAAGAAGAACTAAATATTTTGTCCTTACAAATTATTAATAAAGTTAGAGACTAATTCTCTAGCTTTTTTATTTCTTTTAATATGCATAACAATGTATTAACAAACGCAATACAATATGTTATAATATAGGCGATAAAGAAAGGAGGCATTTATATGGCAACAAAAAGCGCGAATGTTGTGGCTAGAGTAGAACCTGATGTTAAAACGAAAGCAGAAGCTATCTTAGCCAATTTAGGGGTGCCCGCTTCTGTGGTTATTAATGCACTTTATCATCAAATCATTTATACGAATGGACTTCCTTTTTCCATCACCTTGCCTCCGAATGTGCCAGTAATGGAGGATATGAGTGAAGAGGACTTTAACAATATGATGAAAGAGTCCTTAGAAAGAGCTGACAAAGGCGAGGGTAGACCTTCAAAAGTTGTATTTGATGATATTCGCAAAAAAATCAAATAATGAAGTATTACGACATCATCATTGACCAAAAAGTAGAAAAACATATTGAAAGCATCATCAAATATATCGCGTATGATCTTTGCAACAAACAAGCAGCATTGATGCTCTTAAATAAGATTGAAAGCAGCATTAATGGCTTGGCAAATTTCCCAAACTCTCATCCACTAGTTGATGAGGAACCTTGGAGAAGTATAGGGGTTAGAAAAGTGTATGCAAAATCATATATCATCTATTATCGCGTCTACGAAAACGAAAAGCGTGTCCACGTTACGTCAATTATTTATAGTAAACGAGACCAATTCAGACAGTTGAGCGAAATAGATACCAATTAGATATCTTGAATTTGTTTCCAGTTACTAACAAGGTTAGAGACTAGTTCTCTAGCCTTTTTATCATCTATTTCTTTGCTTAAATATTTATGAATAATAACAGCGACTTCTTCCGCTTGTGCTTTAGTGCAGCCTCTAGTGGTAACAGCGGCAAAGCCAATACGTAAGCCGCTTGTTTTGCCAGGAGTTAATGTGTCATTAGGAATCATGTTCTTATTAGTGGTGATACCAATGGATTCTAACGCTAATTGGGCTTCTTTACCATTGATACCATAAGTATCTAAGACATTCACTAAGAATAAGTGATTATCAGTACCTGACACTTTAGCGCCTAATTCCGCTAATTTATCAGCGCATGCTTTGGTGTTCACTAATACTTGTTTAATATAATCTTTAAATTCAGGAGTTAAGGCTTCTTTGAAACAAGTGGCTTTGGCCCCAATAATATGTTCTAATGGTCCACCTTGATAATAAGGGAAGATAGCAGAGTTAATCTTTTTAATCATCTCCTCATTATTTGTAAGAATAAGACCACCTCTAGGACCTCTTAATGTTTTATGAGTAGTGGATGTCACAACATCCGCATAAGGAACTGGTGAAGGATGTAATCCTGTGGCCACTAAGCCGGCAATATGGGCCATATCCACCATAAAGTAAGCACCAACCTTATCAGCGATTTCTCTAAATCTCTTAAAATCGATAGTGTATGGATAAGAAGAATAGCCCGCCATAATGAGGTTTGGTTTTTCTTCTAACGCTATTTTTTCAATCTCATCATAATCTAGATGGCCATCTTTTAATGGGTAGTGGACAAAGCTATAAAGGTGAGAAGAAAAGGATACAGGAGAACCATGAGTTAAATGACCGCCATCATTAAGGACTAAAGAAAGAATCTTACCACCTTCTGGAAGTAATGCTCTATAAGCCGCAGCGTTAGCTTGTGAACCACTATGTGGTTGAACATTCGCGTATTTAGCGCCAAATAATTCGCACACTCTATTAATCGCTAAGTTTTCAACTTCATCAACGACTTCACAACCCCCATAGTATCTATGACCAGGGAAGCCTTCAGCGTATTTATTTGTGAGAATAGAACCACAGGCATCTCTCACATCTTTGCTTGCATAGTTTTCACTAGCAATAAGTTCAATGCCGTTATTTTGTCTTTCTTGTTCTAATAAAATAAGTCGATTTAATTCTTGATCCATATAAGTCACCTTTTCATTATCATACGATAAAATCATTATTAATCATATAGTAATAGTGCGCATGAAAAATATTTTATCTTTTTTAGCAGATACCGCTATTTTGAACGTCTAATAAGTGAGAAGGGTGTAAAGCACATTTCTCTAGCGTCTATCTAATAAGACGTTTATAATCTAAAAAGGAAAGTAGGTTCGTATTATGAGTAAAAACGAAAATAAACAATTCCCTGTGGTAGCCATAATTTTAGCTGGCTTAGCTATTGTCTTAGCGGTTATCGCAATTTCTTTCTCCGCTGCTGATGAAAACTACAACGGTCTTGCCACATTAGGCATCCTTGAATTAGTTGCTTCAGTCTTATTCTTAGCGGGTTTAACAACTGGAAAATTAGTCTTAGCGAGAGTTATCTCAATTATCTCCTTAGTGAGCTTAATTGTGACATCCTTCGTCTTAGCTGTCGTTAAAGTCTATACACAAGATGTCGCTTTATTAGCTATTAGCTTATTAATGCTCGTTGTTTCTGTATTATCTTTAATCTATTACTTAACATCCTTCAGAAACCCACGCATTGGTAAAATGTTCGTGGCCACTGGCTTCATCCTTGGCTTCTTAGTCATTATGTATGCTGGTTTCTACATCTATAGTGATGCCTTATATGCCGCTAATCACAGTGCATATACTCCAACAACCGAAAGCTACTTCTTACTCTTCGGTTTATCAGTTATCTCTGTTATCCCAGTTGTTATTAAATTAACAATGAAAGATTCAGACGAAGCTCCAGTTCAAGAAGCTGAATAATTAAATCACAGACAAAAAATAGCGGTTCAGTTGGACCGCTATTTTTTTATCAATAAAACAACTGGAACATTTTGACACCACTGGAACAAAAAATGTTACAGTATGATCATTTCTAATAGTTTGAGATCATCAATCGTCGTGACTTTGAAGTTTGCCGTTGTGCCCTTCACGATGTGAACAGGTTGACCATTTGCTTTAACTAAAGCGCTGTCATCAGTCATCGCGCCTAGCCCTTTCTTCATCGCATTGTCATGTGCGTCTTTAATGATTCTAAATCTAAACGATTGAGGTGTTTGGACTTGATATAAACCTTCACGGTCTACAAAGTCATCTAATACTTCATCACCCTTAATAACTGTGTCTTTAACTTTAATAGCGGTGGTGACAGCATCATACATCTTCACACCAGCGATATTGTCTAAGACAATAAACTTATCCATTAATGGTCTAGCGGCATCATGGATTAAGACGATGTCGTCGCCATTAATACCAGCCGCCTCTAACTTCTTAAGAGCGTTATAAACGCTTTCTTGTCTAGTCTTACCACCTAAGAAAATACCTTTAACTTTTTCTAAACGATATAAGTCTAAATATTGATTAATCTTTTCATAACATTCCTCATTAGTGACGACATAGACTTGGTCTATATCCTCTAAATTGTTGAATGTTAAAACACTGTACATGAATAAAGGAACGTTATTTAAAAGATATAACTGTTTTGGGACATTTATATCATTTAGACGTTCACTTTTACCAGCGGCTAAAACAATTGCAATATTCATCGTATATATTTTATATACAATTTGGTTAAAATAGAAATAATATGAAAAACAAAGATACATTGGAAACATTAATAAACTTCTGGAACACCGCTCTTACGATGAGTGAAGAAGATAAGAAAGAAATCAAAGCAGCCGCAGATGAAAATAACTATGTTGAATTCGCTCCAGCGGATAAACTTGTTAAAGCGTTAGACAACTTATTAAATGCTGACAAAATATTAGACTATGGCTGTGGTAGTGCATGGGCTTCTTTAATACTCGCTAAGAAGGGCGCTAAATACGTTAAAGGTGTAGATACTTCTACCTCTGGAATAGAAGCGGGTAAGTTTCTTCTAGAAACATACAACGTTAAAGAAAAAGTGGATTTAGAAGTCATTGATGAAGCATGGTTAGAAAGACAAAATCCTGATAGTTTTGATGGTGGCTTTTGCTCCAATATACTTGATGTTTTACCTATCGAAATCAGTCAAAAAATAATCGAAAATCTTCATAAAGTTTTAAAGAAAGATGCCGTTCTAGTCGTGGGCTTAAACTTCTATGCTGATCCTAAAATAAAACCACTAGAAGAGAATAAATACATCTATTTAGATGGAGTATTAAGATTGCTCTCTTTAAGTGATGATGAATGGAGACAAATGTTTGCCCATTATTTTGAAATAATCAACTTAGATTATTTCGCTTGGCCAGGAGAAACAAGCGAAAGACGAAGATTATTTGTAATGAAAAACAAATAATATATAATAAGTTTAGACAACAAATATCAAAGGAGACCATAATGAAGTTTTTAAGATGCAAAGTATGTGGCAAAATTGTCGCTTTAGTAAATGATTGTTCCAGCTGCCCAACAAAGTGTTGTGGTGAAGCCATGGAAGAGATTCCAGTTAATACACAAGATGGCGCTCATGAAAAGCATGTCCCAGTCTATGAAGTAGTGGATAACATCGTTAACGTTAAAGTTGGTGAAGTTGATCACCCAATGTTAGAAGCTCATTACATTCAATGGATTGCCTTACAAACAAATTTAGGCAATCAAAGGAAAGTATTAAATCCTGGTCAGGAACCAAAAGCGCAATTCGCTCTTCTTCCTGGAGAAAAAGTAATCGCAGTCTACGAATATTGCAACTTACACGGTTTATACAAAGCTTAATTAATAATTAACTCCCAAGTTTTGACAGAATAAAAGCTCTTGAAATAATAAATATTATTCTGTATTATGATTATCCGATAAAGGCACACCTACAGTGATGTAGGGTCGCAAAACTACAGGGTCTTGATAAGATAGCCAGTTGCCGTGAGACAACTGGTTTTTATTAGAAAAAAATATGAAGCGCAAAGGAAGCAAGAAAAACTTAAAGATAGGTGTAGCTACATTAATAGCTATTTTCGCTTTGGCTAATTCTTTTGCGGCTACATATGCATGGTTCGCGATGAACACATCCGCCAGTGCGGAAGGTATGAATATCCGTGTGAATAACGAGGGTCAATTGCTCTCTATGTTGACCATCCATCGCTGTAATTCATCCGCTTCTACTGACACTAATTTAGTGTTCTTCTCTGAACCAGCAGTTACCATTAGTCAAACAGGTATTTCTGATGCCTATGTGGCAATGGATAACTATTCTGACTTAAATAAATCACAACCATTGTTATTACTCTTTGGTTTAAATAATGGTGTTACTGCTTCGCAAGTAAACATCACCGCTAAATCTGATAACGAGAACTATGTGGGCACAATCACCGCTGAAAACATTAGTGCTTTCCCATTCTCTACAGCAGTCAGTTTCAAAAGTGCTAGTTATACTAGTGACAGCTTCCCATTCAATAACGTTGCGGTTTCATCCTTAACACAAACTTCATCCTTTGTGACTATTGCTAATCACTCATTCTCGAGCTATACCGATGAAATCAATTTATTCACTGGTAGTGGTAATAGCACAATCAAATATGTGGCAGTCATTATGGACTATTATCCAGAAGCGAGAGAAGTCTTACTCACCAACAACGTTGGTGTTGATATCTTAGCAGCGAATAATAACAACGTTATTAATTTCATCTGCGACTGGACATTGGAGATTTAACATGAAACAGAAATTTAAACTCTTAGTCCTAGGCGGTATCACAATGTTAACAGCAGTAGCATTTGCGACATCAACTTTTGCGTGGTTTGCTTATGTACCAACACTTTCTTTTGGTACTGGTAGTGGCAAGATCAATGTTGGCGCTGGTAGTGAAACATCCTACTATGAAAGTGGCAGTGGTGATTCTATTAATGACCCATATATCATCTCCAACAGAAACCACCTCTATAACTTAGCGTGGCTCCAATACATGGGTAGATATAATACCCCATCTATTTCCCAAAAATATTTCAAACTCAAAAACGATATCGATATGAGTGGTCTTACCTTGCCTCCTATTGGCACTGATAACTACCCATTCTTAGGCCATTTCGATGGCAATAATAAAACAGTCTCTAACCTCATCATTTCTAATGATGATCCAACAAGCAGCAATAGTGACTTTGGTGTTACTAAACCTGCCGCTAACAACTTACAAAACACCGAACAGCCAGAAATCGTTGGTTTCTTTGGTGTGGTTGGACAATCACCAACAATCGATGATTTAACATATTCCTCATCCATCGTTAGCGTTTCTAACTTAACGCTCAATAACATCACCGTCAGAAGTAAAACTGACCAAACACTTATTGGCATTGCCGCTGGTTATGTTGATGGCACTTTAAGTGGTGTTAAAGTTGATGGAAACGCTACAATTGATGTTGATGGGCAAAGTACAACTGCCGCCATTAACTCAATTACAGACCATATCTCAGACTATGGCTTAGTTGGCTTTACTACAAAGACATCCCGTAGTGGTTCTTATAGCCAAGACGTATCTGCTTACTATGATAGTGAAGACAATGAAGGCCAAGGCGCTAACTGGGGTGGTTCTATCGCTATTGATGATTTGTTTGATAGATTAACAGCAATCAAAAACACATACACTGTTACGACAACATCTTTTGTTACCGAAAAAACCAATACTTATAAAGAAAACACAACGTTTGTTAGTACTGCAAATACAAATACAACTTCTGAATATATTTACGAATATAACGAAAGCAAAAACAAAGGTACATATAACAACAAGCTAGGTGCTTTCCAATTTGGTGATGATAGAACAGACATCCATTACCTTTCAGGTGGTCACTACACCAAGAACGTCAACCAAGTAAAACATCCAGTGAGACCAATTACTGATGGTACTAATTATCTAAGCTTGCGTGTTAATGATAATAACACTGCGTTATTTACTAATGTCACCAATGCTAACAATTGTACATATTGGAATATTCCTGTTGGTTCTACAGGAAAGATTTCTTCTTACGGAGAATATGGTGGCTCTACACAGTACATAACCATTGTTAATGGTGTTTTAGAATTAACCGATTCCTCTAATAGCGCTATCAACTGGACCGTTACAACGAACAATAACATTCTATCTATTGTTTCTGGCAACTATCACTTGATGTTTGATGAAGAATGGATTGTCAGAGATTTTACCAAGACATCAGAAACTTACTACAATATTTCTTGTACATCAGGAAACACCACTTATTACTTCACTCCTGGTGGTACAGAACAAACAAATCCATATTATTTAAAACCAACAACTAATTCAAACAATCAAATCAAGTGGTTATACGATAGTACCTACAATTCATATTATTACATTAGAGCAGGTGCATCTCGTTACTTGATGTATCTTGAAGTGTCAAGTTATATCACCGTTATTGCTAATAATAGCAAAAATAGTAATTCTGCCTTCTTCCGTCTTGCCAGCGGCTCTATTACTGGCACAAATAAGCTTAGAACTACTAGTAGTGGCACAACCTATTATATTTACTACTATGGTAATTCAGACGGCAGCGGTTGGAGATCTACAAATAGACAAAATAATGGTTCCACTTTTACTGTTACAGCGGTTGTTGAACCAATTAATACAACAGATAATGTGCAAGACGTTATTGTTAATCTTTATGGTCCAGATACAACACCTATTGATGAGTATATGGACTACAGCGAACAAGACGTTACATATTTCCCACTAAACGTCAAAGAAGACTATACTCCAGCGGATAACAATACAGGCTATATGATTGGTGGTTCTTCATATACAAGTTCTAGCTCAAATTATGGTTATGGTACAGTTCGTATCGCTAATTTCTACACTTTGTCTGACAATATTACAAACTTCAATAGAAGCACCTACAAATTGACTAATGTTAGAACATATAACGCTAGTGGCAAAGTTACGATTGATGACAATAATAATACATATCAAAAGTATGCTGCTTCTAAAGAAAAAACGGAGAATATGCTTAAAAAGCATAGTAGCGCTGACCAAGTATATGGTCTCCACTTTATGGATAACTTAGTGAGTCAAGACAATTTAGTGACTGCTAGATATGCTCAAATCAATACAAATGTCTACTCCAATTATCAATTACCAGCGTCTTCTATTGACTTCAATCTTAAAGAGAGAGGCTTCGTTAATTTCTTTGCTGGTACCTATGGTAGATTATCTGGTGAAAGCACAACAACAATCGATAGTTTCTTCTCTTTGCATCTAATTAGAAGAGATGCCAACAACGCAATTACAAACATCTATGAGATTGAACAAATTTTATCAGATGGTAACCAAGACCATGCGTACATTTATAAGCTAAGCAATGGTAGTTATACCATCCCTTATAGCTATAATCTTTACAACCAAAAAGTGAAGTATGTTCTCGATACTAAAACACCTCTAGGTAGTGTATATCCAGATGAAGATTTCACTATGACAAATTCCTATCCAAACACCTATTCAGTTGTCTTTGATACATCATGGATTAAAGTTCACAACAACTTTGATCAACACGTCATGTATTATTTCGAAATTCCAATCAACTGTGGTGAGTTCTGTTTAGGTTCTGTTGAAAACAGTCACTTCGGTGCGTATCTTGTTTATCTTGATATCGGTGCGTTCGCTAGGGACGATGATGCAATTCATGCGTATTGTGTAACCACTAACGTCAACTCCTTAGCGTACCCAGATGGCGTTGATTTTGCTACTGCTGGTGCAACAGGTACAGTAGGTGGCGAAACCATCTGTGTTTATATCCCAACTAATATCACAGGTAGTGTAAGCTTTGCAGTCACTTCAACTAATATCGAAATCACTGATTCATCTGCGCTAACAACCTATTCATATAAAGGTTCTAAATATAGTGACACTCCATTACAAGACGCCTTTACGGTATCAGGTGATTCTCCTGGAGCCCTAGTCGCGCCCCCAGCGGGTGGGGAAAGATTGATACACATACAAATAGACGCTGTTGATGGTTCAAGGTGGGACATTGACATACTGGATGTCTTACGAGAAAACGGCACAATCCAAAGCACATCATATCCAATGATCAAACAGGATGGTGTGAACAAGACTGTGAACGATATTCCAGAAGCTTTAGGCGAGGTGCTAGATACCAAAATCAGAACACTCACAAAGGTTGTTTCTCTCACAAGAAATACAGGTACCACACAGTTCAATGCTACCGCTACTTATGACGAGTCTACTCGTAAAGTTGTGAGCATAACTATTCCTAGTGAAGAGTTAACTAATACTTCCATTGAAGTGGGTAATATCGTTACTGGCTATACGATTTCTATCAATGGAACATCAGTGACTAATGGATCAATATATCCACATTAGAAAAAGGTGATAAAATCACCTTTTCTTTTGCATTTAATCAGAATAAAGCTTACTTTTTGTTTCTTTATTTTAAATGTTTTTAAAAATAAATATTTGACAAGATTATTCTATAATGTAAAAATGTAGGTGAGAAAAGAGCAAAACTAGAGCAATCTAGCGACGCAAAACTATAGGGTCTTATATAAGATAGCCAGCAACCTCAATTGTTTATAGCAGTTGAGGTTTTATATTCTTTGAAAAGACAGCCAGTTGCCTTACGGGGGAGCCCGCGAACTAGATAATAGGCGACTGGCTTTTAATTATAATGAGACTATCTACAAAGACACGTACCAACTTAAAAATTGTCGGTGCAACAGCCACTGCTATTTTTTCTCTCGCGTCCGTGTTCACTGGCACATATGCTTGGTTTGCTTCTAGTAATTCAGTCACTGCGACTGGTGCTTCTATCACTGTTGAAACTCCAGATCAACTCGACTATGAAATGTATTATCTTTCATCTTTCACCGATGACCAAAGCGCTTCTCACCAAGGCAACCAAAATCCAATAACAAATTATTTCTCTGGATATCACTTAGACTACGGAGATGCTATTTTTACACAAGTCGTCTTCAATAACGGAAGTATCACAAACGACCCAGATCCTACAAATATTAGCCATCTGTGGCCAGCCCACAAACTTACATATGCTTTTGTCATTACTCAATCCACAATGACAAGATTATCAATTAGTACCTGGGGTGAAGTCACTGGTACTGCTGAAGTTAGCAACAATACTCCAGTTTGTTTATCTTGGGCAATCAATGTCTATGGTGCGGCTTATAGTGTTACTGAAACAAATAACACCGCTAATGACGTTGCCACAGGCTTTGCTTCATATTACGAAGATTTACACGATGGTACTTTGAATGATGTTTTCAATTATTCACAAGCTTCACCGGCTGCAAATCCAAAACCAGAAGTAACAATTACAGATAGCATTCCTACAAATGTTGGCAATACTAGAACAATTGTTTTCTTCACAATCGAATTCTCAAACGAATTATCAACATTCTATAAATTGAATACAACAACTGGTTACTACGAACTTTACGTTTCTGGTGAAACCACTGGTTTTAATAGTAACTGCTACGAAGGTCTCTCCTTAACCGGTATGACCATCAAGATCGATTAGAAAGGGGAAGCGCTGTGAAAAGTAAGAGCAGAAAAACAACACTCGCTTTATTAGCCATTAGCCTTAGTGGTGCTTTTGCTTTTTCGTCTGCCACTTTCGCGTGGTTCTGTCTTTCCGCTAGCAACAATGCTTCAATCACCACATTCTCTGGTGACTTAGGTGTTTCTATTGATAAAATCTCCGCTTATAAATATGTTTACCCATACCACAATAACTCAGTTGAATTTATTGATTATGATGGTGCTGGACAAGTTAAGAGCTATGTTATCGAAGACACAAGTGTCGAAACACCGAATAACTTAGCGAACAAAGTGACGTTCTCTTTAGGTAAGGTGACAAACCAAACTTATGCCACAAGTAGTAGTGATGCTTCAATTGGTCCTTCTAAAATCCATTACGAAAATTCTCAAACCTTCAAATATTATCTAATTGGTGACAGCACATTCACTGGTGTGAGCACTAATCCATGGTCCACATTATCAGCTTCAGCCTTCTCTAGAAGAGAATCACCTGTTGTTGGCGAACCTGTCTCTATCCAAAATATTGTTATTTCTAAAGGTGCAGAATTTATCTTATTCGATGCTAACACAATCGATGGTAATAACTGCAGTTACTTTACTTATAATTCGCCAACCACTTCACCAAGTGGCAATTCTCGTTTTGCGGTTGTTGATTCCAATAGACTCCAATGTTTAGCCAGTGGTATTTATAGATTTGATTATCGCGTTGTTGATAATAACTTCTATTTAGATATCACACTCACTTCTAGAAGTGATAACGCAATTATTGGCTCTAACTTAATTGATCCAACTAAGATTACCATTGACTATCGTGGTGCTGCGGCATCTGCATATGCCTCTTTGAATGATTATTTACCATATGCAATCCATGACCAAAAAACAATGGTGGTACTTGATGTTGAATTAACATATCAAAATAAGAACCCAATCACTGCTGGTCTACAAATCAATAGAGAAGCGATCAAATCTCATAATATTTATAGTTTCACTGGCAAATATGCCACCACAAATGCATATACATTCCGTGGTTATGTTGATAGTAGTCATAGAAATGAACTATACGCTAGTGACTTCTATGCCTTCACATCACTCTTTGCTAAATCAGAGAATGCTTTTGCTACACCAGCGGATGCATGGAATTCATTCCACGCTACTTATCAAACTGATTATGAAACACAAGCGGGCAAACAACATGCAGTTCCACTTGCTAATCCATATGAAAAATTCCAAAACGATACATCATATGATATGTCTATTGATTGCACACTTAGACCAAAGACTAATAGCGATTCCACATTAGTTCCTGTTTCTGCAAATAGTCAAACATATCATTGTTATATTGCTATTGATTACGATTACGAGCGTATGCAGTTCTTCGTTAATCAAGATCGCGTAGGTAAAACATATTTATTAGACCGTGACTTTGGCTTCTACTTCTCTGCAACTGAGTATCTTGAACCAGCACCTTCCCAAAACTTAGGAGGTAGCATTTATGAATAAAGCTAAAGTTAAAAAGATTTTAGTCGGTACTATCTCCGCTGGTTGCACGGCGCTTCTTTTAACAGCGCTTATCGTGCCATTTACTTTAGCGTTATACGTTAAAGGCGCTCAAAGTGAAGGTTTCTTTGGTGAAATCTCTCTCCGTTCTTACTTTGAATGTGGCTCTGGTTCTGAAAATGACCCATATGTCATCACTAGACCACGTCACTTATATAACTTGTCTCGTTTACAAGGCTTAGGCTTATTCGGTGAAAAGACATACTTTGAACTTGGTCTTGTTGGTTTAAATGGTGATCAATCAGGACAACCAAGATGTTACTTAGATGATACTTCTTCCACGGTAGTGCCATTCCTTGATATGACTGATTCTAACTATGATTATGAACCAATCAACGCTATCGGTTCTGAAGCTATGCCGTTCTATGGTGAATTCAATGGTCATGGTCTAGAAATCAAAAACCTCACAGTTTACGCTGACCCACAAGATGCTGGTCTATTTGGTTATACCGCTCACGGTTCTAAGGTTTATAACTTATTCTTAAGTAACGTCACAATCAATGCTTTAGGTTATACAGCGGGCTATGCCAACTTATATGGTCCATCTAGTACCGCAGGACAAGGTGCATCATTCACATACACCCATGGTGCGGACACCGATACATTTGTTTCTTCTGACACTCTTAAAATTAAATCAGCAGACTTTGATGCTTCCGCTATCTTCAACTGGAACGAACAAAGTGGTGACCCACAACCTGCTATTACCGCAACCGCACCTGTTATTGGTTACGCATCTACTAACCCTGATTTTAAATATAAGATTCTTATTTCTGGTGACTTCGCTAAAGATAATGGAGACGGTACAGTTTCTGTTGACTTAGAAACCGTTTATAAATTCTTCAAGAAAGAAAAAGCCGATCCTGCTACCACATATCCACTTAATGCATCTTCATCTATTTCCCTTGTTGCTAGTACAACCGATAACTATGGTCTTGATCACTCTAAAGTTGTTATGACCATGATGTTCGACTTCTCGTTAGCATCTGGCGACACTAATTACTTAACTATGAACGCTCACTTAGGTAATGACCATCCAAACAACATTGGCTTAGTTATTGGTCACTGTGACGGATCTGTTAACGACTGCTATGTTTACAATGGTGGTTTCGTCATGAACAATGGTAGTAGTTTCTCATCTGCGACATACTATCCAATGGAAAATGGTTCCAACTATGGTCTTATTGGTTTAATTGGTGGTACAGTCCATAACATTGCCGCTAAAGAAAGTGATGCCTCTACTAGTACAGGTAAAGATATTGGTGTTCTCGACTTTACTACTATTTATAAAGATATTATCAATAATAACTCTTTCGTTGGTTCACATAGTGAATCTGGTGGTGTGACATATATTCCAACAGAATCCTTAAAATATCGTGACTTCTTAAGAGTTAATGGCTCAAACCATTACATTACCTTAGCGGAAAATACCGTTTCCTTTAACCGTTCAAAAATTATTAGTAATACAGACTTAGGTATCTTCACAGTTGCTACTGACTATACCGGTACAGGTATGGCTGAAGAAGCTGGTGTTGAATTAGGTAAATCTGTCGTTAGAAGTGCTGATGTTTCGCATAACTCTTCATATTACATTTACTATTCCACTGGTGAATATCAAAAAGGAAAAGGCGTTACCTTCGATAGTTATAGGAACGCTATTAAAGCTGATACTCCATCACAATTCTATCCTGGTTATCATTTCCCTAATTATGACCAAGTAAGTTCCGCTAGCTTTGAAGAACGTGATCGTCATCAAAACTATGTTTTCCGTTTCAAAATAACCGGTGATTATCGTACAGGTAAGGGCTTCTATTTCTCTGATGTTGATAAGACAACTGATGGTGGTTCATTCGTTTCTAAATATTTTGAACATAAATTAGTTGACCAAAATGGTAATCCAATCCCAGCTTCCGCTAATAGTGGTAAGAGTGGTGTTATGTTACGTAACAGTTTAGGTCAAGAAATTCGTTCTTTCTCCGCTAACTTTGCAACACCTGACTATTCTCCAAGTGGTTCTAAGATGAACTGTATCACTAACGCTGAACACAGTGACCCAGCCGCTAACATGGTTAACTTTGAAATTAAAACCGATGTTGCTAATGTCACAATCGTTTCTGCGCTTGCTAATCCTGCTGTGCCAGCAGCATTAGGTATTTATAAAATTGATGAAGAACCAAGATTGGTAAGTGGTGGTATTAAATACATCAATCGTACATTCAATGATCCAGATTATGCATTCTTTATGCCAACAGATGAACACCTTGCTTACTTTGATTACGAAGTAAATGGTTCTGGTGTTGGCCAAATTGGTACTTATGAATACGATGATGAACATGATACATTCGAATTCGTAGAAGCTAACACTCACACAAACGCTACTATTCCTAATTCTCATGAAGTTTCAACTTGTGAGGGTGGAGAATATGGTTTTGAAGTTGGCAAAAAGAGATTATTTGCCCACACATTTAAATTACCAAAAGGCCGTTACTGTGTTGGCTCTGCTACAGGCACATCTAATGGTAGTGGTGATGGTATTGCAGAAATCTACTATCTCTGTGCTCAAGGTCAAACCGATGGTCAAATTTCCTTTGACGATAACGCTTTCGCTAGTGAAGATGAAGTTAAGAATATCGACTTCCTTAAAAAGGAAGCTTATACATACAATTCTGGTACAGGAGCGGTTACCACAAACATCACATTAGGTGAAGCTTCTGTTTATGATCCAACAAATAGCACTCTGGTTGAAAACCATAGATGTTATGTTGCTCTAGCAAATACAGACCGTTCATACTTTGATGACGCTCTTTGTAATGTTCAATTTGTTTATGAAGATAATAAATTTAAGATTACATCTACAACGCAAGATAAGATTCTTTATCTCGCGGTCTCTAACTATGCAATTAATCATGGTTTGTCTGGAATTCCTCAAACAGTGGTTAAATTGCTTGATTTAGCGGATTCAACGGACACGAAGATTACTTACTATTCTTCATAAGAATAGGTTCGAATAAGAATAAAAAGAAAGGAGATATTATCCAATTGATAATTGAATAATGAAAAAAGGCTATGAGAATTAAACCAAATAAAAAACTGTTTCTAAGCTCACTGTTGTTAGGAATAACTCTTCCTTTAGTTTTGGCTGCTTGTCAAGATGCTAACAACAATAAAAAAGAGCCTTATATAACTCCTAATTATATTTTAAGCGGAACAAGACTTGCGACTGATCCAGCAACAATTTTTGATTTCTATGATACCGGCAATAACGAACTTGCGTTATCTTTAAAAGAAGAAATTAAAACAACTTACAATCAAGCCATTGAAATCCCTGCTACGTACAACAATAAAAAAGTTACTGGTATTTGGCACAATGCGTTCCATAACTGCCCAGCAACTTCAATTACTTTTGAAAGTCCAAGCAACATTTCTGTTATCGACTTTGAAGCGTTCTTCTATAACAAGATTACAACTATATCAATTCCATATACAGTTACCCAAATCGGTGACGCGGCTTTCTATTCCTGCAACAATTTGACTACCGCAACATTTGTTAATAGTAGTCAAACAAGCTCCGGTGGTGGTGCGTGTTCTTGCGATACCCCAACCGAAGAAGAAGACGATGACGATGTTGAATACAGCACTTTGACAAAGATTCCTTCATATTGTTTCTTCAAATGCGAAGCGTTAGAAACAGTCACTTTCCCAACTTCTCTACAAGAAATTTGTGAAGAAGCTTTCAATGGATGTAGATCAATTGACTCTCCACTTTTCTTCCAGAGAATTAAAATCATTCGTTCCCGCGCTTTCCAAGGATGTACTAGTTTAACATCAGTTTATATTCCAAAAACATTATTCGAAGACGCTAATGGCGCTGGTATTGAGCCACATGCATTTAACTTCTGTGATACATCCCTTGAATTCGTTTTTTGCGGCACTGACCAAAAGATAGATGCTTGGCTCGCTAATCACCCAAACTGGGGCTGGAGAGTTAATAGTAATCCATCTGGAGACCTTGCAAAATATGAGATAACTAGAAGAGAAACAGGTGACTCATACTTCACATCTGACTGGTCATATTCTGTTGACGGAGATGGTAACGTCACACTTAAGTCATACAATGGTCCAACTCCTACACAAGCTACAGGTTTCTTCATTTCTATTCCAAATACAATGCCTGGTGAACCTGCCAACAACAAAGTTAGACGTATTGACGTTGGTGTATTTAACCCAACAGTTAAAGCCGCTTTAAAAAGACTATATTTACCAACAACTCTTTGGGCTATTGAAAACAAAATGTTTGCCAGTGGTTATACTAATCTCTTTATCATTGACGATAATACTGCTTGTACAACCGATAATGGATTTAATAACTCCACTCCTGGAAGAATCGATCTTTCTGGATTAACAGAACTCGAATTTATTGGTGTTCACTCATTTGCAAGATCTAACGCAGGTCTTAATCAAAAGACCAAGATTAAATCAATTCATCTACCTGCTAATCTTCGCTCAATTGGTGATGAAGCCTTTGGCATTTTCCAACAAAAAATGTTTTCAAAGGTTACTGAATTTATTTGGGATTATAACGAAAGCACCTCTAGATTAGAAACCATTGGAGCAGACTGCTTCTATGGCATGGGGATTGATTTAGCCAAAATTGAAGGCAATGTGAATTGGTCAGCTCATACTTCTACAACAATCATTTTCCCAAAAACTTTCAAATATTTTGGTATTCTTACAGCGGATGAAAATAGATATAGAAATCAAGAAACAAATCCGTTTAATTTCCAACTATATAATGGCGAAGCAGAAAAAGGCACTAAGTGGGAAAGACCTGCTCACGCATTTATTGGCTGTTCATTAATTAGTACTGTTATCTTTAAAGGCGATGCAAACGATTCATCAAAGACAACTGATTTGCTTATTCCATTACAAACATTCGTTTTTAACGAATCCCTACATACAATTATTTTTGAAGAAAGAAAAGGCCACTATATTACATTCCATACTCAACAACAGGATAATGATAAACATGACTATTCACAAGAGTGTATAGGCGCTAATGCTGGCCGTGGTTCAAATGATTTCCGTGGTGAACCTTTCTTACAAACGATTATTTTGCCAAATCAGCAAACAAAACTGCGTTTCCAAAAATTTGCATTCAAGGGCAATTCCAGAGCGGCAATGTATTTTTCTGGACCAGCCGACCAGAATATTCTTTCCGATGCTTGTAACAGCGTTTGGAAAGAATTGTCGTTTGATGCTGATAATGATGATATGAGCAGAGCTCCACAATGGAAAACCATTGGCAATGAATCGTGGACAAACTGTAACCGTAATGACGGAAAGGGCTATTATGGATATTGTTTCTTCCCGAACGTAATCCGCTTACCTCGTATCTGCTTCCGCCGAGTTTCTTCACCGAATATTCATCAGCGTTCCATACTGATGGGGCAACACCCAAAACGTCAACCAGAAGTTTTTCGCCAAAGCACAAG
>CAMZGG010000013.1 GCA_947306345.1 uncultured Caryophanales bacterium | reverse complement strand
AAAGCCGAAGCTATGAAAGCCTTCAACGATGCCGCGACATTAAAATTAGTCTTAGACTCTGGTGTCTTACCAGAAACAGTCAGAGCTTACAGTGAACCAATCGCTGCAGCCTTAGGCCAAATCGATGGCATCACAATGTACGGTTCAGGCAATGAAGCCAAATTAGTGGAAGAAATTCAACAACACGGTGATCAAATCTTCGCTGGTATCAATAAAACACTCGGCATTGATTTGAAATCAGTTCTTCTCGGTTACTTAGGCCCAAAAGTCTTAAAAGATATTAAGAACACAAAGGAAGATAAGTAAAAAATCCCGGATACCCTCACAAATAGTAGTGGGGGTATCTTTTTTATTGGTGTACAATATATTTCGACTATGACATATAAAGAGTTAGAAAAATACCTAGTAGAAAACGGAAACGAGAAGTTTGCTGAGTTTTCTAAGACCGTATCTAATAGTGAATACCTTGTTTTTGGCGTTAAGAACCCTGTTTTAAGAGAAATCGTAAAACAACACGTCAAAGATGAAGAATTACGCTTAGATGACTTTTTAACGGGTAAATATCTAGAAATTGACTTTATTTATTTCGGTTTAGGTCTTTCTAGATGCAAAAATATTGATGAACAATTAGATTTCTTAAAACGAAATATCAAAAATGCGAAATCGTGGGCGATTACAGATACCGCTTCTACGTATTTAAAAAAGTTAACGTTTGATAAATATTGGTCTTTCTTCCTTTCGCTCGTCAAATCGCCTTTTACGTACGATAGACGTATGGCGTATGTCGTGGGTTTAAAGCTCGCGAAAGATAAAAACATCTTAAATGTCACAAAATACATCAAAAAAGATGATGAATATATGGTAATGATGGGGGAAGCATGGCTATTAGCCACTGTTGCCATCTATTATCCAAACGAAATATATGATTATTTACTAAAATGTGATGATCTTACTCTAAAAAGAAAAGTAATATCCAAAATGGTGGACTCATTTAGGATAGATAATGCCACAAAAGAAAGATTCAAAGGACTGAGATAATATGAGAAAACCAATTGTTGCAACATTAATGATGATTCCGTTCCTCACGTTAGGTGGATGTGCATCTAGAACAAACGATGATGTTAATAAATACGAAGAAGTATTAGCAAAAGCAGTGCAGAACAGTGATTTCCACTCACAACTATATGTTTTTCCTAAAAAAGTAGACGTCAACAGTGTCACTAACTTCCGTTATATGGAAAGAGATGACTTATTTAATGGTTCCTATCTCTTATATCTATCAGTCAAGTACAATCAAACGCAATTTGATGCGGAATTAGAAAGACTTGATAGTGTAAAAGCGGAATTCAATACCCAAAAAGCCACCAAACCATTGTTAAAGTTTGCGGATAAGTCAGAATATGTTGCTATTAATAGAAATTCTTATTATGAATATGTGAAATATGATAGTGAATCACTAGAAATCGCATATGTTTCTAACCAAATATACGAATGGGCTGAAACAGGCGTTAAAAAAGAACACTTATTTGAAAAAGTTACCATTCCTAGCGAATTAGATGATGGTGGTAATTCCTACAATATGTATTACTACTACGAAGCCGATATTGGTTATTACGTTAATGATTAAAAAAGGAAAACCTCCCAGCGGACAGTTCTAGGAGGTTTTTTATTGCTGTGGTCACTTACCGCGATAACCACTTCCATTAATAAGACGTCTTAGTAGTGGTGGTTCTGCTAAATAAGTAAGAAAAAAGGATCAGAATTTCTTCTGACCCTATTTTTGTATTCATTCTCGAATATTATTCGAAGAAGAGAACTTGTGTAATGTTTTCTGATGCGTAGTAACCAACGGAAACTTGGTGATCAACAGCGTTAGCGTAGTATGGACCATTTTGGCCTTGCTTTAAGGTATAACCAGCAGCAAGAACGATTGGTTCAAGGATAGCTGTTAAAGCATCAGCTTGATCTCCACTGAAGAGAACAGCGTAGTAGTGATAACCACTTGCGACATCACTTTCGACAGCGAAGCCAGCACCAGCAGCATCTGGTAAAGCTTCTGCGAGTGTGAAGCCTAAGTCGTATTGTGTTAAGAACGCGTTGACTTCTGCTAATGGGAATTCAGCGAGATCGAAGACGATTGGCGCACTGTAGCTTGGTCTGAGAAGGATGTAGCTGTAGTAGTCACCAACGTATAACTTAGCACCGGAATTACCGAATGATAAGTTGTGGTCACCATAGCTATCTAATGTGTCTGTCCAACCAAAGTCACCCATGGCAGCAGCGAATGCATCCATTTCATCTTTGCTGGAACCATAAATCTTGGCGTTATTGCCATCTAAGATGAAGTAAGCATCTTCACTAGCGGCTTCGTAATCAGCAGCAACGACTGCGACATCGATAGAAGCGAAGATATTAACGATGTATTGATCGATATCAGAAACAGCGTATTCAACGACTGGAGCTGGAGCAGCTTCGATTAAGCAAGAAATCTTAACATAGCTGTAGTAATCTTCAACTTTTAAGCAGACATTGTCATCACCGAAGTAAGCTTTGAAGTCATCTTCGAAGTAGCTGCTGTAGTGGTTGATTTGCCAACCAGCATTCTTTAAAGCAGTTTCGAAAGCGGCCATATCATCGATATCAGAACCGTAGATATTGAAGACGCCTGCGCTACCAACTTCGTAGTAGGCATTTTCGTCAGCGGCTTCATATTCAGGAACTGCGATTGCAATTTCTTGACCAGCATAGTATTCAACGATCTTGTCATTGACTTCGTCAACGCCTGGGAGATCGATAACTTCGCCTGTTGGGATATAAGAACCATAGTACTTAATGATTGTGTATCCACGTGTGTAGTTGAGGTACATATATGTCATACCATCGTTTGGTAATTCATAGTCTTCATAGTAATCTTCCCAGATGAATCCAGCGGCTAAGAAGTTAGCAGCCATTTCTTCTGTGACGTCACCAGCAGTAGCGAGGTAACCGCTAACTCTGTATGTACCAATGTGGGTACCGCTTGTGTATTCAGTCTTATTGGCTGTGAAGAACCAATCAGCATCTGGGTTAGCACCAGCGAATCTGTTTTCTTCTAAGAATGCTTCAGCAACAACTTCGGTTGGGAAACCTTCACTCTTTGTGAAGCCGTTTTCAAGGAAGTATTCTTCTGTGTATGGAAGTGTTTCGCCGAAGAATTTAGCATATGTCCAACCATCTTTTTCTACGAGAGAGAGATATGCATCGTTTTCTGTGTCAAATTCTGCATCTGGATTGCCCTTAGCATCAAAGTACACTTTGTAGTTGTCACTGTATAAGAAGCCAGCGGCTAAAGCTTGTTCGCCTAAAGCGTCAGCATATAAACCTTCAGTAGCGAGTAAATCATAGTAGTATTCACCACCGTTGATACCGAAGCTTTCATACCATGTGCCATCATTGTTGACACCAGCGAATCTATCAGCACCAACTGTTAAGGCAACGTGGTCTGTTGGCCAACCATTGATTTCTACGAAACCTTGTTCTAAGAAATATTCAGCGTTGTATGGTGGGACGTATTTTGGCATATAAACGTTCATAACGTTGCCATCGTCGAAACCAAAGCCGACTTCAATATCAATACCACTAGCTGTTGTTTTGATGTAGTTAGTGGTGGAGTTTGTATAAATACCACCTTGTTGGAAGCCAGCGGCTAATAATTTTGGACCGTAGTCATCAAGGACATAGTTTTCGGATTCATCATAGACATAGAATAAGCCAATGCCGTATGTGGATTCATAACCTGAATAGTAACCGAAAGTCATTGAAGCTTCATCATAGTCAGCGAATGGAAGCACTTCACCGAGATATTTGACCATCGCGGCAGCAACTTCTGGATTCCATTGAAGTTCACCATTGAGGTTTGCAACTTTCTTCCAGAAACCATTGGCCTTTTGATAGAAGTCTTTACTATCGAAGTCGAAGTATGTATCGCCATCTTTACCTAAAGAGTTGGATGGACGGCCACTACCAGAGAGGAAGGAGGCACCATCAGCGCCGTCTTTACCGTCTTTACCGTCTTTACCGTCGATACCATCTTTACCAGGTGCGCCGTCAAGACCATCTTTACCATCTTTACCATCTTTACCATCAGCGCCGTCTTTGCCGGCAGGACCTTGTTCACCTTGAGGACCTTGAGGACCAACTTCGCCTCTTTCGCCTTGATCACCTTTAGCGCCTTTAATGTTGCCGGCTGGTTGCCAAGCACCACCGACTTTAATGAAGAGATCCCAAGTTGAGATGTTAACGAAGACATCACCGTTTTTACCATCAGCGTCAGATGGGTCTCTTGTGTCAGCTAAGAAAGATGTACCGTCGACACCTTTAATAGAATCTAACCATTCGTCATAAGACATTTCGCCGCCGGCAGCCTTATACATTTGCCAGATTTGCTGTTTTTCATAAGTACCAGCGCGACTGTTGATTGAAGCATTTGGACCGTTGAAGTTACAACCAGTCATGAGCATACCAGCAAGGGCCAAAGCTACAAACATTTTTGAAGTTTTTTTCATAAACTGTCTTTTTCTCCTTTTAAAGATATAAATTTTGTCTACAATCATATTTCAATGTTTCGGGCATGACAATAATAAAAAATATAGAAAAAATAGATAAAATATACGAATATCTCATGACAATTTTTATCACAAAAAATAGACATGTTTGAGATTTATACATGATTATTTATTTATAAATATGAAAGCCTCAAAATGTCTATCACAGTGATAGTAATGACAGGGAAAAATAAATCGTTTTAAATGTTACAAATATTAAAAAAGTGTAAACATTTTACTGATACACTCTCATCTTTATTTTTATCAAAAACGTTGTTTAAACGCTTTAAACCCAAGATTTAATATTATACCGGTCAATAATTGATTGCAAGAAAATAATTCAAAAATAGGATAAATTTATTTGTTGTGTTCTTTTAAGAATATTAATAAGTCAGATTCTTTTAATGGCTTAGTGAAGTAGTAACCTTGAATATAATCGACTTCTTTTTCTTTCGCGGTCACTAATTGCTTTTCGTTCTCCACACCTTCGATAACGATTGGGATGTTTAAACTCTTGAATAAGTTAACAGCAGCGTCAAAGAAGATCTCAACGTTAAGTGCTTCATATAATAAAGATTTATCTAGCTTAGCAACTGAGAATGGTAGTGTGATGAATCTAGCCATATTGGAATAGCCACTGCCAAAATCATCCATCGCAAACTTAATGCCGTGTTTACCTAAATCATCCATGAACTCTCTAGTCTTGGTTGGATATTTGACGGCGATTGTTTCAGTAATTTCTAAGCAGATTCTGTTTGGATCAACTTCATATTGGTTGATAGTCTTAAGGAATCTTTCACTTGGGTTATTAAAGAATTCCGCACAAGAAACGTTGATTTCCAAACTTTCAATTTGTGGATTTCTTTGCATAAAGGCGCATGTTTCGTTCAAAACGAAGGCATCGATTTGACTTGCTAAACCAAAACTTTCAGCGATTGGAATGAATTCACCAGGACCAACATAACCTAATTCGTTATTATCCAATCTAATCAATGCTTCGCAATGATTGAAACGTTTCTTTTTAATGTCATAGATTGGTTGATAGACCATGTATAAGCCAGAATTTGTTTTCAAACAATTCTCTAAAATATCTCTAATCTTTCTATCTCTATTCACACGGTCCATGAATTCTTTGCCGAGTTCGACGTAGTGGGAATCTTTAAAGTTAACCGTGGATAACGTTCTAGCAATGAAGTTGTTATATAAATCAGAGTTATAGAAAACCTTGTCATTAAAGAAATAGAAAAGATTGATGGTGATGTTAACACTATATCCTTTAACATTGATTGCCTCTTCGAACCTGCATCTAATGGCGTCGACCATTTCTTTTTGCTCATTTTCGTTTCTTAATAAAATGACAAAACGAGAAGAAGTGGTTCTGAAGATAAAGGCTTTCTTATTAACGCTTTCGATGAATTTTCTAACGAGGTAAACCAATTCATTAGAGGCCACAACACCAAACTTTTCACTAAACATACCAAAGCTTTCAATATCAAAGATGATGTAGTGTTTTCTTTGCTTTTCAAATCTTTGGTCGTTGATGTATTCCACAAAGGCTTCGTTGTTGAAGGCTTTGGACATACGATCAACTTTAATATCTGGGTCACAAACAGTGACAACCGCGAACATTGAAGATAATGTGAAAGAAATACCTGACATGATGTATTGTGGTTGAATTGTTTGAATTGTCGCTGCGGTTAAAACGATAGCCATCACGCTTAGAAGAACGCGCATTAATTGCTTTGGTAATTTCTTTCTAAAAACAATGGTGTAGACAAGCGCAGCAGCAAAGTTCATGCCCCAGTTAATGATATATAGCAAAATAAAACCGGGTCCTGGAACGAAATCATAAACACTGGCTTCTGTGTTGTAGATAAATGAAAAGTTTAGGTGGTGGAGACAGTTGGTGAAAAAGAAAACCGCCCCTAAAACGGAAGGTACCAAAGTTAAAAGGTATAATGGGGAGTCTTTTAAAGTACGACCAACTGAATAGAAGACATAAACAAATAGGAGATAGGACTCAACTATCTGCATGAAGAAATATATTTCAGCGACCGCTTCAACCCAACCGATTGGAACGACATTAGAATTATCTAATAAGACACAAAATAAGATGCTTAATGATACGTTAACATCAAGAGTAATTAAACCCACACCAAACAAGCGATATGTAGCGACAGGGAACTTTTTCCTTGAGAAATAAGCCACAGTAATCGCGGTGAGAATTATCAAAGAACAAACTTCGAAATAATAATTAACATGCAAGTTGGTTGGGAGAACGCCAAAAGATGATAATAATGTCATGATACCTTTGTATTTTAACAAATAATTTTCTTATATCAATGAACAAAAGTTTTAAGATGAAAATTATTTGCAAAATATATGACGTCTTTAGTATTTTCTTATCTTTTGTTGCAATCTTACTTTTTGTAGAATTGCTCAAAAAAACATAAAAAAATAAGTAGCCGCTCCATTATATTAAGGATTTAAGAAAAACGTGATTATTACTAACTTTTTTAGGCAAATATGGCTATCACTAACATTTTTTGCTTTGAAAATAATTTTGTTTGACTAATTGCCGAATAATGTAACATTTTTTATTTTTGCCAAATATCGAAAATATAAAAGAGTTTACTTGAAAAATGGAATTAAAATTCCAAATTAAAGAGTAACTAGTAATCATTGGTTTAAAATTAAAACCAATATGGAAACATCCACTCATTAATATCAAGAAAAAAGATGCAAAAGTGTTTGTAGTGTGCGCGTTTTCATGTATGATTTATAGCCAATAGGAGAAAAGGGTATGAAAAAGCTAAATAAACTAACTATTACTCTAGGTATCTTCTCTTTGTTATTAACTGCCTGTCAAGAAACTGACAAAGGCCCAAAAACATATAACATCACTTGGAAAAACTTCGACGGAGCAGTGTTAGAAGTTGATGAAGGGGTGGTTGAGGGCACAGTTCCAACTTATGATGGACCAGCCCCAAGCAAAGCGAACACCGCACAATTTACGTATACTTGGACTGGTTGGACTCCAAACGTGGAGGCCGCTAGTCAGGATGTTGAATATATCGCAACATTCAAAGAAGAAACAAATGTCTATCAAATCACTTGGAAGAATCCAGATGGTCAAGTCTTAAAAACCAATACGTTTGCTTATGGTGAGACCCCATCATTTGGAGAAGAAAATCCAACCAAAGATAGCACCGCTCAATATGATTACACCTTCACTAACTGGACACCTGCTATTGTGCCAGTTACTGGTGAAGCGACATATACCGCTGTCTATAACGAAACAGTGAGACACTATACCGTCACATGGGAAAACTATGATGGTAGTGTGCTTGCAACTGACAACGTTGCCTATGGTGAAACACCTGCTTATAAAGGCGCTACTCCAACAAGAGAAACCACAACTCGTGCAACTTACACATTCTCTCACTGGAGTCCAAATATCCAAGCGGTGGATGGTGATCAAAAATATACCGCTCAATACACATCCGAAGGTCAATTCGCTTTCGACCGTGTTCCTTACACATTAAGAGGACACCATACCGAAGACGAATTAATTGGTTCCCCATGGATTAACTCCAACGTCAGAGGTCAATTAAGAGCAATTGAAAAGCCATCACTCAAAGATGACTTCTACGCTGCTGTTAACTACGACATCATGACACAAGGTGAACTCACCCCATTTGAAGAAGATGACATTATCGTTCAAGAAGCCTTCGAAGATATGTATAGTGGTGCTGCTGCTGCAAAAACCACCAATGGTGGAGTTTATAAAGCCTTCTACGATAAAGTCAGAAACGGTGATAAAGCCGCAGTTATTAATTACTTCAACAATCTTGATATGACTGAATACCTCACCACTAAAGAGTGCTTCAATTCATATTCATCGTTATTGAATATTGTTCCTGAAGATGGTGGCTATAACATTGAATATAACGATTGCTATATGAATGGTAAGACCGCACTCTCTACTTACTTGTTCTTATCTGCGTTCGATAATATGAAAGACTACGTCGAACCTGTTAATAACCTTATTACTGCCTTAGGTACAGCGTTTGGTTATGATACAAGTGAAGAAGCCATTGATACAATGCGTTCAATTGAAACCAATAACACTTACGATGCCTATGTTTACTACTATCAACATGGTGATACTTCTACAACTTACACAGTTGATACTGTCCCATGGGCACAAATGAAATCCGCTCTCCGTGATTTAGGCTTAGCTGGTGATACCAAAATCATCATCATGGATTTCTATAACAATGCATTCAACTATTTGTACAATAGTTATCTCACATCATATCCAGAAGAATTAAAGTTAATGTTAGTTAATAGATTAGCCTTTGATGACCGTTTCTTAGCGGGCTTAGATGACTACCGTGCTATTAACCAAGCTCTCACTGTCTTTAGAATTTTTGAAAACGAAAATTACTTATACTATCAAAGTGATGATGCTGTGGCGAAAGGTATGACTCAAAACTGCCTTAAAGTCTTAACTGAACAAACATACATTGAGTTATGTGGTTCAGAAGAAAGAAAGGCCCTTGTGACAGATCTTATCGAAGATATTCTTGAAGGCTACGAAGATCTTTTAAATAACGAATCATGGCTTTCTAGAACCACTAAAGAAGGCGTCGTTAAGAAGATTAAAAACATGAAATTCTTCTCCTGCTATTCAGATGAATATAAGAATTTCCCAAAGATTGACGATACAAACCTTGATAACATCACACTAGTGGAATTATTCAGACGCTATAACAACGCAAATATCACTGCAGCACTTAATAACTGCCTTGATAACACTGGCGTTTGGGATTCTATGCCAAGCTATACAGTTAACGCCTTCTATTCTCCAGCGGGCAACTTATTCGTTATCTTAAACGGTATCACTACCGCAATGCCAACTGATAGCACTGAAGAATTATATGGTGCATTAGGCGCAATTATCGGTCACGAAATCTCCCACGGTTTCGATTCCTATGGTTCCTTGTTCGATGAACATGGCAACTACAACGATATCTTTACTGGTCGTGATAGAAACAAGTTCAACGCTAAAGTTGATCAGTTAATCGAATTCTTCAATCAAATTGCTCTTACCAACACTCTCTACTGTGATGGTGACAATTTGGACGGAGAAGCCACTGCCGATATGGGTGGTGTGAAAATCATGCTTGAATTAGCTAAGAAGGTCGAAAACTTCGATTACGATAAATTCTTCAAGACATACGCTCTTGTTTGGGCACGTCAACCATTTGGTGCGGATTATATCGAAACTAGAGCAAGTGACTCTCACCCATTCAATTACCTCAGAACAAATGTGACTCTCTCGCAATTTGATGAATTCATTGAAACATACGACATTAAGCCAGGTGATGGCATGTATGTCGCTCCAGAACAAAGAATTAATATCTGGTAATTATTATTAATTAAAGAATAAGAGCGCACCCTCGCGGGCGCTCTTTTGTTATAATAACTATATGCGAAATAAAAAAGATAAATTAACGACTAAAAATCTCGTCTTAAAACCACTAGAAAATGCGGATAAGAATGCGCTCATTTCTTTGCTTGAAGACCCACTTATAAAGAAGACTTATATGTGTCCAGTATTTAAAAGTGAAGAAGATAAAAATATGTGCTTTTTGAGGTTAAAAGATATCTCAGAAGAAAAAAATAAAATTTTATACGGAATTTATCTAAACAAATTGCTTATTGGATTTATTAACGAAGTTGTGTCATTTAATGACACAATAGAATTTGGCTATTTAATTATCCTAAAACAATGGAATAAAGGTTATGCCACCGAAGCGCTTTCCGCTACAATTTCTGAGGCATTTAGAATGGGGTATAAAGTGGTGGAATGCGCCCATTTTGAAGAAAATCCCGCGAGTGGAAAAGTGATGCAAAAATGTGGCATGCAAAAGATCGAAAAAACTGAGATTATTGACTATGCTGGCAGTAAGCATCTTTGTATCTACTATCGCATCGAGAATAAAAACTAAATGTTTCCTTTTTTGGAATATCAGGCATAATTATTGGGTATGAAAAGAGCGATTGAACAAATTAGAGCACATTGGATTACAAATCTCGTCACACTTCTCGTTAGCTTAGTAGTGGGAGTGGCGATTTTTCTCGTAATGTTCTTAACCAGAGATCGCACAATCATCGCGGCGATTGATGGTGTGACTATCGGTGGTCTTTTTGTTCTAGCAGCCGGTCTTCTTGACTGGTTAGCCTTCCTCGGGGCTTTTGACTTCGTGGCGTTCGGCTTCAAACAGTTCGGTTCCATGCTGTTCGCTAAGGACCCAAGAAAAGCCGGTTACTATTACGATTATCGAGAAGCCAAAAGAGAAAAAAGACACAATTCATCTTATAATTTTTTCGCGATAATGCTCGCGGGTTTATTGATTTTAACGGCTCTTCCAGTGCTTGAAATTGTTTACATAACGCAGTTTTAATATCACTTTTTGCAGTATGTAAAGCGCCTACGGGCGTTTTTTATATTTTCGCTTGCCATGATTTTATGCACGTGTATAATGATAGTTATAATTTTTTGTGTACGTATTGTACAAGGAGGTAAAGTATGAAAAAACTGGGATTACTACTCTGTGCTACTGGTGCATTAATTCTAGCCGCTAGCAGCATTCACGCTACCCGTTTCGCCACCTTACCAAAACGCGATGCTCGCATTATTGTTGAAGTCGACCGTGACCTTAACAAATTAAGCGCAGCCGGCGTTAATAAGACTCAAGACGTTGTATTCAATAACATCGTCAACACAGCAACATCAAATGTTAGATTAGTCGAAAGATACTCAGTCTTAAATAACGCCTTCGTTCTCGAGGTAAACAGTGACGATATCGAAAGCATTAAAACAGTTCCAGGCGTCAAAAGCGTAACAGTTGACTCACTCCACTGGGTGAGAGAAATCAACAACGATAGCTACACCATTCTTGGAGAAGGTGATCAAGCTAGCGCCGATGATAGTGAAAACATCTCCGCCACAACCATGCATAAGCCAGAAAATACAGAAGATGGTGAAGGCACAATCGTGGCGATCTTGGATAACGAATTCCACCTCAGAGGTAACAATGACGATCCAAAAGATATCGAAACTAGAGAAGGCGGTCGTGCATGGAATCACGAAGTCTATAACGCTCTAGATAACGATGTCGCCGTCAGATATACCTATGACAGCATTGGAGAAGTTATCAACGATTCCGCTAACCCATTAAAAGCGGGCGGTAGAAAAGCCGGTACATCCGCTGGTGATGAAGGTTCCTTCTATTTCAACAACAAGGTTCCTTTCTACTATGACTACGGCGGTGAATCCAAAGTCTACGGCAAACGTGGTGCATTAAAATACGATGTCCATAGTGACCTCTCATATCACGGTTCTCACGTTTCTTCCATTACCGCAGCCAACGCTCCAGAGTACAAAGGTATTGCGCCAAAAGCTCAATTAGCCTTAATGAAAGTCTTTACTGACTTCAACTCTAAAGCCGGTGTCGGTGAAAAAATCGGTCTCAGCGACAGAACAGGTGCTTATGATACATCTATTCTCGATGCTCTCGAAGACTGCATCAAATTAAAAGTTGATGGCATCAACATGTCATTAGGTAGTGACCTCGATGACTTCGATGGTGATTCCATCACATTAAAAACACTTACAAGATTAGCGAAAGGTGATAAAGAAAATGGCATCCCAGCCATCTTAACATCTATTTCCGCTGGTAACTCTGGTAAGACATCTTATGCTTCTTCCGGTGGTTACGCTAACTGGATGCCAGAATCAGTCGAAACAGGTATTATGTCATCCTATGCCAACAACGCATCCGTTATGACAATTGCTTCTGGTCACCCAACAAAGATTTTCTACGAAAACGCTTTCGTTTGTAACAATAGAAACATCGCCTTCGAAGACCAAATCGTTAATAGAAAAGGTTTAGATAGCGATTACGATCGTGAATTCCGTACAAAAGACGTCTTTGACGCTAACGGCAAAGCCCAATGGGTTTATATTCCAGGCTTTGGCACAAGTGCTGACTACACAGGTAAAGATGTCAATGGCAAGATTGCTGTTGTCAACCGTGGTAATACAGCGTTCTCTGATAAATATGCAGTGGCCGTTGATAAAGGTGCTATTGGCTTAGTCATTATTAATAATGACCCAACAGCTTCTTACTTCAACTTCCGTTGTAGTTTCGGTGATGGCTTCAAACCAACAATGCCTTGTGCGCTCGTTCTTTACAAAGACAAAACATTCTTTGAAAAGACCGAAGCTGGTGAATTTGTCATCATTAACAAACAAATCAGTAATAACCCAAATCAATACACCTTAAGTGACTTCTCCACTGATGGTGCGACATTTGACTTAGACTTCAAACCAGAAATCACCGCTCCAGGTGACATCATCAAAGGTGCTGTCCCAGAACACGCGATGACAAACTTAACAAACGATGAAGTTCAAGCTCTCAAATATAAGTGCTACCAATACTTAAGTGGTACTTCTATGTCCGCTCCTAACTACGCAGGTGCGCAAGCCCTTCTCTTATCTGAAGTGACTGGCCCAATCTACCGCGCTGCCAAAGCGGAAAATAGAGCTCTCACAAACGAAGAACTCGCCAAGATCAATGCTTATAGAGAAACAGTTAACATGAGATTCATGTCTACTGCTGATCCAATGTATGACCAAATGTTCCACCCAGAACAACAAACAACCATCAATGAAACAACTGGTGAAGAAGAAGGTATCAAATCCATCTCCTCTCCAAGAATTCAAGGTGCTGGTATGGCTGATATCGGTGGTGCTATCAATACTGATGTCTACCTCGAAGGTTTAGACCTCAAAGGTAACCCAGTTGGTAAATCCAAGATTGCTTTAAGAAATAATGAAGATATTGCTAAAGGTGATATCAAACTTAAATTCTTAGCGCACAACGAAAGTAACGAAAACAGAAATTATGACGTCACATTAACCGTCATGAGACCTGCTATCGCTAAACCAAACGATATCCTCTCCAGAGAATATAACTTCAGAGGCACAATCGAGAAGATTGACTACTTCGTTGGTATGGATTACTACGATTCCTCCTATGGTAGAATCGTGACAGCGACAGGTAGTGCTGAATTCAAAGATGCATTCGAAGTCGGTAAAGATATCGAATACTACGTCAATGAAGCTGACTACAACGCCGGTAAGAAGACCATTATTAAGAAAGGTTATTATTACAACGCCGCTACAACTGGTATTTCTTGGGAACCACTTCCAAGCTATACAGCGCAATCCACAAAAGACGTGGAAATTGCTAAGATCGAAGGCCAAGTCGTCTCCGTCGCTCCAGGTGATAGCACAGTTGAAATTAATACATACACATTAACAGACGCTCAAAAGAAAGAAATCTTAGATGTCTATGAATACGGCTGTTATATCGAAGGTTATGTCACATTAAAGAGCAAAGATAATCACGTTGACTTATCCATCCCATACATGGGCTTCTACTCCGGTGCGGATAAGAATCCAGATGCAACATTCGAAAAAGCTCCTGTGACCGAACCATTCAACTTCGAAAAGGATCCAACAAAGATTTATCCATCCTACTTAGTTAACGACATCGCTAAACAATTAGTTGGTAAAGATAAAGCTAACATGGAATCCATGATCGTTGCTGGCCACGCTGATAGTCCAGCCGCCATCAACACAGACAGAGTGTTAGAAAACGATACATCATTCGACCAAATGACTGGCTTCTATAAAGTCGGTACAGACCCAATCGATGATACATACGTTGACAACGCTAAAGACAATATCTATGTCGGTAGTGAAGCCACTAACACCTTAATTATTCAACAATTCATTCTCAGATCCGTTAATGATAACTACTTCACCATTACCAATAAGGAAACTGGTAAAGTCGCTTACAGATCTGCGTTAAAAGATATGTTATATGGTGATACCGCTGATAAGTGGGCTCTCCACAAATCTCACGTCGCATTCTTAAGTGGTGGTTATGTTGCCACAAGAGCGGCTGCCATTGTTCCTCTCTATGATGAAACAACTGGTGAAAGATTCGAAAGTGGTGAATATGAACTCAAGTTCAATTACCAATTAGCCTTTAACGGTAACTGGGTAAGCAAAGCTTATACCATTAACATCGATAGTGCGGCTCCAGAAGTCACCGCCATCTCACAATATAAGTTAGAAGGCGTTGATCGTGTCAGAGTCTACATCAAAGATACAAAACTCTCCTATGGTATTGTTGGTTACAACCGTGTTGACCTCCAATATGATGCGGAAAGAAAAGAATACTACATCGATGAAGAAAAAGCCTTCTTCGATGATTGCATCAACGAAATCTCCGGTGACCAAGCCAGTAAGAGACTCTTCATTGGTGCGGTTGACTTCGCAAGAGGTAAAGTTGGCTGTATCGTCCACTTCGCTGACCAAAGACAATTCCTCTGTGGTTACTCAATGGTCCAAGGTGAAGGCATTGCCACTTACATGGATTACGCAGTCAATGACAACAAGTTATCCTTTGTTAATACACTCACAGGCGCAAGCGTGGATGTGAAAGGTGACTTAAAGACAGCGACATTTGGTGCAATGGTTGATCCATTACCAGATGATCCAGAACCAGCTCCAGTTGACCCAGAACCAGCACCATCTAAGGGTGGTTGCAATGGTGCCATCGCGTCAATTGCTCTTGCCACTAGCATCCCAGCATTAATGGGTGCCGCAGTACTATTCTTCAGAAAGAGAAAAGGAGGTAAATAGTATGAACAGAAAAAAAGTTGCAACAGGTTTATTCCTTGCTAGTATTCTCACATTCGGTGGCTTAGTCGGATGTGTCCCACCAAGTAATCCTACAACTGAAAAAGCCGAATTCTATTTCACAGCCGTTTTAGAAACTGGCGCTAACTTCATGAACTTAGGCACACAAGCCAAGATCATTATTAGCGAATTCAACGGTGATGAAGGCATTGCTAGAAGCTATACATATTCATCTACTAAACCAGAAATCGTTACAGTCGATGAAAATGGTGTTGCTAAAGCTAGTGCGACAAATCAAGGCAAAGCCATGATTGTCGTTACTGAAACAAACTCCAATTATTCAGTTTCTGTCGATATCGAAGTTATCGATGCTAAACTCGCCAATGGTGGTTACACCTATGCTTCCTTAGCTGGCGCTGAAGCCATTGCTAAGAGAGAAGAAATCCTTGGCCGTTTAGAAAAATACGCCATGGATAATCACTTAACAGGTATTACCCTATTCGAAAACGGTGGTTATGCTAAGTATTCCTCACGTGTTACCTTACCAACCAGAAATTACATTACTGGTTACGGCTTTGGTTTATTAAGTGAAGGTAGTGTTGATGGTAAATTACCTGGTGAACAAAATGAAAATCACCAACCATATTTACACACAGCGCAATCTTCTGACCCAAAAATGATCAACGCCAGAGATAACACAGGTAGCCAAGTTTCTGACTTAGAAGGTTACATCACATCTTCCTTCTGGGGCACAAAGATGAACGCTACTAAGGACAAATACGTTTGGTATCCAGTCTTAGCTAGAGACACAATCAAAGTTAACGGCCAAGACGTCGCGTTCGATAGACCAGTTCCTGTCCAAGATGGACAAGAAATCTTAACTGGTAAAGAAGAAAAAGCTAACCCATTAGGTTTATACAAAACATGGAGAATCTATGTTAAAACCGGCGCCAATAGTGGTCTTAAATACCGCTATAATGGTAGTTCATGGGGTACAGAATTCGATCAAAGAAACGTCGCGTTAGAAGACTATGAATTTGCTTATTTCAATCTTTTAACCGCTTCTCACCAATTATATCGTGGTGGTGAAATGGCTTCTGACCAAACATATGGTGTTAAAGGCGCCCTTTCCTACTATAACAAGACCAAGAATGCTTCCGATGAAGAAGCACTCGCATATTGGAAACAAATGCAAGATAATGGCAAATTAGGTATCAAAACTGGTACTGATGCCACAAACGGTGACTTCATTGAAATCACAATCTTAAACGCGATTGATAAATTCACCGCGATGTACACATTATCTTCCAACTTAACATCTCCATTACCAAGAGACTTTATCAAAACAATCGGTAGTGGTTCCGTTAAAGATGGTTCCCCACTCTATGGTACATTCAACAATAACCCATCTGCTCCAACAGGACACAGAGACAGAGTCGTTGACTATGTCCTCTCCGTTGGCCCATACATGCTTGAAGAATGGAACAAAGATCAAACCATTCTCTTTAAGAAGAATGATTTATGGAATGAACCAAATAGATACAACATCCAAGGCATTAAGATGTATGTTATCGATACATCCAATGACGTCGATGCTATCTACAAACAATTCAAAGCTGGCTTACTCGACCAATGTGGCGTTCCAGCCAAACACATTAAAGAAGAAAAAGGCCAAGAAGGTGTTAGACAAACCAGAGGTGACTCCACATTCAAACTTAACGTCAACTCCTGTTCACAAGCAGAATTCGACAGATTAAATGAAAAGATTTGGACACCAGCCAATGGTAGAAAATCTGACTGGGCAGTCAAACCATGGATGAGCAACAATAACTTCTTAAATGGTTTATTCTATTCCATCAACAGAAAACAATTTGCTGAAAACCGTGGTACAAACCCATCCATTAACTACTTCGCTGATTCCTATTTAAGCGATCCAGAAAATGGTATTTCCTACAATGATAGTCAAGCTCACAAAGACGCTGTTGCTGCTTACGAAATCAGAAACAGTAAAGGTGAATCCGAATATGGTTATTCCAAAGATAGAGCTATTGCTTCCTTCAAGGCTGCTGTTAACGAATTAGTCGCTACCGGCGCTATCCAAAAAGGTACAAAGGCTAAACCATACGAAATGAAGATTAAGATTTGGTGGATGTATCCAACTGATCTTGCTGAATATGGCGATGAAATTAAAGGTTACTTCACAGAATGCTTCAATAACGATGCAGTTTCCGGTGGTACCGTTAAATTAGTCGTTGAACAAGAAGCTCCAAAGAACTGGATGGACGTTTACGAACAACACTTAATGACAGGTGAATTCGACTTAGGCTTCGGTGCCATTAGTGGTAACACATACAACCCACTTAACTTCTTAGAAGTCTTAAAGAGTGATAACTCCTCAGGCTTCACACTTAACTGGGGCACAAATACCGCTGAAGTCGATACTGCTAAACCATTAATCTACGACGAAAAGATCTGGTCATTCGATGCCTTATGGGCCGCTGCTGACCATGGTGCAGTCGTTGAAGAAGGTAAACTCATTAAGCCAGTCAAGAAAGCTTACTTAGAATACACAGGTAATGACTTCTACAATGGTGCAAACTTCAGTGTCGATTGCAACTTCTTCCAAGACACATCTGACACAGTCAAGTTCGAAGTCCAAGAAATGTCATTATTCATTTATGGTTCAGGTAGCCAAGAATTGACATATACACAAGACGCAACAAATCCTAATAAGTACAATATCGCGCTTAGCAGAGACGTTGCCCAAGAAATCAACCACGAAATTATGCGTGTCCACAAATGGTTACCAGAAGATGAACCTGTTAACCCAGACACCACACCATTCAACGTTGATAAATATGGTGTCTACTGGAACATTGAAATTCGTTACTACATGTACATCAAAGATCCAGTGACCGGTCAATGGGGCAGCCCATCTGAAGGTTACGTCAACGCCGCCAAGAACGAATTTGCTTGGAAAGACTAGTAGTGGAGGTACAAAACGATGAATAAAAAAGTATTGCTTTCATTAGCCCTCGTCAGTATCTTATCTGCCTGTGGCACAAAGACATCACCTTCAACAGAGGCCTCCAAAAATACCATTGTTGATCCAATTACAACTGAGGTTGTGATTCCAACAAAAGAATCCGAAGAAACAATTACAGGGGAAGGAGCTTACGCATCTAAGCTCCTCCTCAACCATAGAAACATCGCTTTGCATCACAATAAGGAAAGAGCAGACGGAGATCCAAGAGATACCGTTCAATTAGAAGGTTTGCCACAAGCAAATCACACCGGTAAAAACTTAGCCTTCGTTTCTGCCAATCCAGAAATTGCAACAGTTGATGAAAATGGTTTAGTTACTGCTATGAGCAACGGCTATACTTCCATCGAAGTTAGCGATAAAGCTCATCCAGAACTCAAGACAACAGTTCCTGTTTATGTCTATGCGGATTTAAAAACCAGAATGTCTAACAACATCTTAAATAAACTCTCCGCTATCGAAGAAGATGATTTAAGAGAAGTCGTGGACCATGAACTTTATCAAAAGAAGAAATACAAAAATGGTGTTCTTCAATTATCTGCAATTTGGGATCAAAACCTCATTGCAAGTTATGATGAAGCTTATTTCCGTATTGTCGAAACAGACGCTGACATTATCACTGAAGGTGCTAACCTTACCTTCAAGGATTATGAATGGTTATTCTATACAAACCCAGCCTACGATACATGGTGCTTCCACGTGAATGGTGAGACAA
This sequence comes from uncultured Caryophanales bacterium, assembly GCA_947306345.1. Taxonomy (GTDB): domain Bacteria; phylum Bacillota_I; class Bacilli_A; order RFN20; family CAG-826; genus RUG14515. The sequence goes on along the minus strand of CAMZGG010000013.1, from coordinate 1,889 downwards.
AGAACTTCTTCCCTGTCCCAACCGTTTCTTACATGGACCAACACTTACCACGTACCGCGCCTATGTTTGATATCCTCGATAACATTTTCGTTAGTGGTAGAGAAATCTTCACAAACATGTTCGAAAACGCCAAATTAAAAGGCATGCTCGAATATGCGACAAATGACTACACAAACGTCAAAAAAGGTATCACAGCCTCTATCGATGACAAATCATCTTCTGATTTATATGATGCTTCAACATTCATGTTTGAATGTACCGTCACATACGCTAACGATAAAGCCTCTCAAGATGATGAATCAAGATATGGCATCCCATTCGGTACACCAACTCCAACAGTTTATAATCTTAGATTCTTAGTTAAGGATAACCAAGTTGTCGGTTGGACAAACCATGGCGTTATGACTTATACAATCGGTGATGATGAATATCAAGAAGTGTACGATATCGATCACTTCTATGAAAGAATTACCGATGACAACAGAGCTTCTTACATCAATGTGCCTAATCCACAAGAATACTCACTCGTTGATTACTTATTTGCAATTTAAAAAAATGAGTGTATGATATAGGCAAAATTTATTTCTATAAGAAAGAAGGCAAAAAAAACGATGAAAAAAATCAAAACATTACTCGTTCTTTCCGGATTAGCCGTTTCTGTCTTAGCGGGTTGTGGCACACAAACAACAACAAGCACACCTGCTACAACATCTAATCCAACGAGTGAATCTACAACTTCTTCTGAAGCTAAGGTTCTTACAGGCATTAGAATTGCCGCTGAACCAACTAAGAAGGATTACTTTGTGGGTGATGAATTTGATCCAGCCGGTTTACAAGTTAAAGCCGTCTACACCACAGGTGAAGAAGACTTAGCTGCTGCCGATTACCAATTATCTGGTTTCGATTCAGCCACAGCTGGTGAAAAGACAATCACAGTCACATTCGAAACTCAAACAGCTACATTCAAAGTGAACGTTGCTGAAGTTGTCTTAACTGGCATTAGAATTGCTGGCAATCCAACAAAGGTTGCTTATTACCAAGGCGAAGAATTTGATGCCGCTGGCATTCAAGTTAAAGCCGTATTCAACAATGGTAGCGAACGTGATGTTGCCGCCGCTGACTTAGCATTCTCTGGCTTTGATGGTAATAACCCAGGTGAACAAACAATCACCGTTACATACCAAGAAAAAACTGCAACATTCAAAGTCAACGTTATCGCTCAAAATGGTATCGAAATTACCGCCGCTCCTAAGAAAGTTCGTTATGGTGTCGGTGAAGAATTCGATGCTACTGGCTTAAAAGTTTCCAGAACATTCGCTGATGGTGGCAAAAAAGAATTAGCAGAAGGTGAATTCACCTACGCTGGTTTTGATTCCACAACCAAAGGTGAAAAGACAATTACAGTCACCGCTGGAACATACACAGCCGAATTCAAAGTCAACGTTTATAACAATGACTGGACCGATGAAGAAAAAGCAACATTCTCAGAAGACCTCATTTATGAATTACCATACTTCTTCGGCTTTGAACTCAAAGAAGGCGGTATCACAAGTACACAAGATCCAGACAAGAAAGTCTCATGGTATGAAGCTAGAACAGACTTCGCCGTCACAGAAGATGACTTAGAAGACTACGCTGATGCTATCGAATCCATCAAAATCACCACAACAGGTGATGATGGTCAACCAGTCGAAGAAATTGCTTGGAAAGGCTTTGCCTTAGTCCAAAGCAAGACTGGTTATACAGACGATGTTGATTTATTAGGTTTCTCTCCAGATTCTGAAGTTTATCAATACACCAGACAATATGGTGATGCAGCCAAATACAACTATTCTCAAGTCCTCTCAATCGGTCTTGATAATGAAGGCAAATTATTAGCCGTCACAACT
>CAMZGG010000012.1 GCA_947306345.1 uncultured Caryophanales bacterium | reverse complement strand
TAGTGACATTAACCAAGAAAGAAGATGTCATGAACGCCAAACGTCAAGCTGCTGCCTTCGTCCGTAACATTGTTGCTGATGAAAAAACCGGCGCTAACGCTTTAGATAAATTATTTGCCGAAATCGGTCCAAAGATGAAGGATCGCAATGGTGGTTACACAAAACAATATAAGTTAGAAAACCGCCGTGGTGATAACGCACCTGTCGTCTTAGTGACCTGGGTTGACTAATCATCAACATATTTAGATTCAAGAGATGTCCAATATGGGCGTCTCTTTTTTTGTGACAAAATAAGCAAAATGCTTATAGGCAAACATAGTTAAATCGTCATTATTGTGGTATGGTATTATCATTCAAAGGAAATTAACTATGAAAAGAATTGGTATATTAGGCGCTGGTACATGGGGTACCGCATTAGCAAATCTTCTTGCCAGTAGTGGTCATGAAGTCATGCTTTGGTCTCGCTTCCCAGAAGAAGTGAACACCATTATGAAAACCCATAAGCATAAAAACTTACCTGGCGTTGAAATTAATAATAAAATCTTATATTCCTGCTCCGTAGAAGAAGCAGTGGAAGGAAAAGATGTCATCGTTATGGCTGTACCATCCATTTACGTGCGCGAAACGACCGCGCTAGCGAAGAAATACTTCCAACCTAACCAAATTATCGTTACCGTCGCTAAAGGCGTCGAAAAAGGCACTTTAATGACCACTAGCGAGATTATCCATGACGTTTTGAAGGAGAAAGATCTTCCAGTCGTGGCATTAAGTGGTCCAACACACGCTGAAGAAGTCGCTATTGGCTTACCAACACTAATCGTGTCCGCATGTGAGAGGTTACAATACGCTGAAGAAATTCAAAATATCTTCTATTCCTCTTCTTTAAGAGTTTATACAAACCAAGATATCGTTGGTGTCGAATTATGTGGTGCGCTTAAAAATATTATTGCGCTCGCTGCAGGCATGAGTGATGGCTTAGGCTTTGGTGATAACGCAAAAGCAGCGTTAATTACTAGAGGCCTTAGAGAAATCACAAAGATTGGTCTAGCCATGGGTGCGAATGTTAATACATTCTCTGGTTTAACTGGTATTGGTGATATCGTTGTTACCGCGACATCAGTCCATTCTAGAAATCATAAAGCTGGTTATTTATTAGGCCAAGGCTATTCCTTAGAAGAAACATTAGAAAAAGTTGGCATGGTAGTGGAAGGCCTTAACTCTTTAGACGCTGCTTTAGAACTCGAAAAGAAATACGATTTACAACTCCCAATCATTGATACAGTTGCTGCGATTATCGAAGGTAAAACCAACGTTAAAGACGCTGTAACAAAGTTATTCGCGCGTAAAAAACAAAACGAAATCGCTTATCTATAGAAATAATTACACTGGCTTAACCAGTTTGTGTTGACTAAGTCAGTGTTTTTATATATTTTGGTGGTGATGTTTTTTGTGAAATCTTATGAGCAGAATTAAAAGAATTATTTTTATCAGTTTGCTTTCATTAGTAGCAATTGTTGCTGGTTGTTTTGCTTATGCTTTCATAAGCTATGCAGCAACATATTCGCCGATGTACTCTTTTGTAACGCTAGAAACCGCAATCATTATTTCGTGCGTTTGCGTCATAACTTGTTTGGCGGCAGTTGCTCTAATACTCTTACTTATTTTTAAAAAACCAAAGTAACATTGCCTACTTGTAAAAATTAAAAAAGTCGTGATACAATCTAGCAAAGGAATAAAACTATGCTAGGAAAATTTAACTGCATTAGATCAGTTAGTGACTTAATTGGAACCACCTTAATGCTTATCGTTGCATATGCTTTAATGTTCCCATTTTTCTACATGGGTGCGTACTTTGCACAGTTCCATTCATATTTTGCGATTGTTGTAGTGAGTGGAATCGCTATTGAAATACTTGCCGCTTACGTTATCGCAGTAGTGCTCTTTTTCAAGACTCAACATGAGATGAAATTGGCACAAAAGTTGCCAGATAATAAAAAAATGTTATATTATTTAGCTGATAAGAGAGATTACTAAATATGAAAAAAACTAAAGCATCTATCGTGTTTTCTGTTGTTGAAGCGTTGATCGCGATTGCCGCATTAGCGTTCTTTATTATGTTAATTGTTCCAGGTATTGGTATAGGTTACATCATTAGTTCATTATCTGGCCAATATGGTCAAACTATATATATCGTGTCCGTTATCGCGACATTAGTAATTGCTGGCGGCATGATTGCTCTAATCATTATTTCGCGTGATATTATCGTTAGAAAGCGCAAACGCTCAGATAAAACTACTGTTAATCAATAAGAAATAACAAGGCAGCGAGTTTAAATACCGCTGTTTTTTATTACGTAAACCAATACTTTTGTTGCTAAGCAACAATGTAGTATTACATACTATACTTCGGTAAAAATTTATTGAAATACTCATAAAATAAGATTATAAATAGATTGGTAAAAAAATACCGAACTATGAGTATGAAAACTAAAGTTTCGTTAAAACAAATTGAAAGATATCCTGTTTACTTAAACGTTTTATTGTCTTTAAGAAATAGTGGCATTAACAAAGTTAACTCTCGCTTATTAGCGGACGCTCTTAACTGTTCAGAAGAACAAGTGAGAAAGGATTTACAAATCGTTTCTCCTAATAGCTCTAAACCAGGCTGTTCTAGAGATGTTGATACTTTGATTAATCACTTAAAAGAATATCTTGGTTATAACCAAGTCAATAAAGCTATCCTCGTTGGCGTTGGTCATTTAGGCAGCGCTCTTTTGTCATTTAAAGGCTTTGATGACTATGGTTTAGACATTGTTGCCGGTTTTGATATCGATCCATCCATCACTGGCGAATCAATCGAAGGTAAACCAATTTATTCTATTTTTAATTTAGATAATAAGATTAAGGAATTAGGTGTGGAAGTTGCGATTGTGACCACTCCTAAGGATGTCACACAAGAAATTGTAAACAAATTAATTAACAGTGGTATTAAAGCGATTTGGAACTTTGTTCCAGTTCACTTAGAACACCCTGATAACATCATCGTTGAAAACATGGATTTAGCCCGTTCTTTAGCGGTCTTCTTCCATCGCATTAATAAACAATAGGGAGGCTAGAAATTATGCCTGAAGAAAAAGTAGTGGCCCCAGAAGTTACAAAGGAAATTAATGATTTAGTGGCCAAAGGTGTTAAGGCTCTCGAAGAATTTGAGAATCTTAATCAAGAACAAATCGACTACATTGTTGCTAAGTGCTGTGTTGCCGGTTTAGACCATCATGGTAGTTTAGCCAAAGCGGCTATCGATGAAACACATCGTGGTGTCTTTGAAGACAAAGCCACAAAGAACTTATTCGCTTGCGAATATGTCCAAAACAATATGCGTTCATTAAAGACCGTTGGTGTGGTGAGCAACGATCCAGTTACTGGTATCACAAAGATTGCGGAACCAGTTGGTGTTATCTGTGGTATTACCCCAGTGACAAACCCAACTAGTACAGTTATCTTCAAATCTTTGATTTGTTTAAAGACCAGGAACCCAATTATCTTTGCGTTCCACCCAAGCGCACAACAAAGTAGTAAACAAGCTGCTGTCTTAATGAAAGAAGTAGCGGAAGCCGCTGGTGCACCAAAGAACTGTATTCAATGGATTGAACATCCAAGTATGGATGCGACACACGCTTTAATGAATCACCCAGATGTCGCTACAATCTTAGCGACCGGTGGTAACGCAATGGTTAAAGCAGCCTATAGCTGTGGTAAACCAGCAATGGGTGTTGGTGCGGGTAACGTTCCTGCCTATATGAATAAATCTTGTGACGTTGAACAAGCTGTTAATGATATCGTCTTATCTAAATCCTTTGATAACGGTATGATTTGTGCTTCTGAACAAGCAGTTATTATCGACCAAGATATTTGGGATGAAGCCATCGCTTTATTCAAACGTTTCAAAGTCTATTTTGTTAATAAAGAAGAGAAGATTAAACTTTCAAGATATATGTTTGGCTATGCCGAAGGTGATAAGGATGCAGAACTTGGAAAGCTCAATCCAGACATCGTTGGACAGTCCGCTCACTGGATTGCAAAACAAGCTGGATTTGATGTTCCAGAAGATACTTCTATCCTTGGTGTTTTTTGCCAACAAGTTGGTCCAAAAGAACCAATTTCTAGAGAGAAACTATCACCCGTCCTCGCTTATTTCTGTGTGAAGGATGAAAAAGAAGGTTTTGAAAAAGCTAAAGAAATGGTGGAATTTAACGGCCTTGGACATAGTGCTGCAATCCACTGCAAAGAACAAAAAATGGCGGATGATTTTGGCGAACTTGTGAAAGCCATTCGTATCATTTGGAACTCCCCATCGACATTTGGTGGTATTGGTAATGTTTATAACTCATTCCTACCATCATTGACCTTAGGCTGTGGCTCTTATGGTCATAACTCCATTGGTGGCAACATCAGTGCGGTCAACCTCTTAAACATTAAACAAGTCGGTAAAAGGAGAAACACTATGCAATGGTTCAAAGTTCCTGCGAAGATTTATTTCGAACGCAATTCCATTCAATATTTAAAAGACTGTAAAGAAATGCACAAAGTCTTTATCGTCACTGACAAATCCATGATTGAATTAGGCTTCTTAAGTAAGATCGAAGAACAACTCAATCAAAGAAGAGAAAGACCAATCATGCAAATCTGTAGTGGTGTTGAACCAGATCCAGATATTTCCAGTGTCAGAAAAGGCGCGGAAATGCTCCAATTATTTGAACCAGATACCATTATCGCTTTAGGTGGTGGTTCCGTTATGGACGCCGCTAAAGGTATGTGGTTGTTCTACGAACACCCAGAAGTTAATTTCGATGATTTAAAACAAAAATTCATGGATATTAGAAAGAGAGCTTTCAAGTATCCAGAACTTGGTAAAAAATCTCGTTTAATTTGTATCCCAACTACATCAGGTACAGGTAGTGAAGTGACGCCATTCGCGGTTATTTCTGATAAAGCAAACAACAAGAAATATCCATTAACTGACTACTCTTTAACACCAACAATTGCCATCGTTGATCCAGAGTTCACAACACACCTTCCAAAGGCCGCGACAGCGATGACTGGTTTAGACGTCTTAACCCATGCGATTGAAGCTTATGTTTCCGTCATGGCTAACGACTTTACTGATGGTCTTTGCTTGAAAGCAATTCAATTAGTATTTGAATATTTACCACGTGCGGTTAAATATGGTCCAAATGACTTAGAAGCTAGAGAAAAAATGCACAACGCTGCGACTATCGCGGGTATGGCATTTGCGAACGCATTCCTAGGTATGACACACTCCCTAGCGCATAAGGTAGGCGCTGAATTCCACGTCGTACACGGCTATGCTTGCGCTATTCTTCTCCCACACGTCGTCCGCTATAATGGACAAGTGCCAACTAAGCTAAGCGTCTGGCCAAAATACAACCATTACTGCGCTGATAAGAAGTATCAAGAAATCGCTGGCTTATTAGGCCTTAAGGCTTCTACTCCAGAAGAAGGAGTTGAATCCTTAGCCACTGCAATTAATGCCTTAATTAAAGAATGTGGCTTAGATCCAAACTTCCAAGCTTGTGGCATTGATGAAAAGGCTTGGATGGCTAAACTTGATGAAGTCGCAACACTTGCGTACGAAGATCAATGTTCACCAGCCAACCCACGTATGCCAATCGTGGAAGATATGAAGCAAATCTTAATCAAAGCCTATAAAGGCAACTAATATTCAACTAATCATAAAAAGTTAGGCATAATGCTGACAAAAACGCTCGTTAGCAACGCTTAACTTTTTATTTTATAAACGTTTCCACTTTTTCCTATTGATTAGGCACACTCGTACGCGTAAAATAATATCGCTGAATTACTTTATGTAATCATTAGGAGGCTATTATGGCAAAATTACAACCACAAGCTGTAAAACAAATTACCGAAATAGTGGAACGCTATAAAGATGAGCCAACTCCAACCATGATGATTCTTGAAGACATTCAAAAGGAATACGGCTATATTCCTCTAGAAGTTCAAGAACTTGTCTCTGAATTAACTGGTGTACCAGTCAGTGACATCTATGGTGTTGTGACTTTCTATTCGTTCTTCTCAATGGTCCCAAAGGGCAAATATGTCATTGGTGTCTGTTTAGGTACTGCTTGCTACGTCAAAGGCAGTCAATTGGTATGCGACAAATTTGGCGAATTATTAGGTATTAAACCAGGTGAAACAACACCAGATGGTTTATTCACATTAGACTTGCTCCGTTGTATCGGTGCATGTGCTGTTGCTCCAGCAGTGAGCATCAATGGTAAAGTTTACCCACAAGTTAAAGTTGACAACGTTAAAAACATTATCGAAGAATATCGCGCAAAGGAGGCTAACTAAGTATGGAACAAATCAAATCCGAAAAAGAACTCCAAGCGAGATTTGAAAAATGTGGTGCTTGCTTACAAAAGAAGTTCCACTGCGAACCAGGCCATAAAGCCATCGTCGTCTGTGGTGGTACTGGCTGCTTATCCGCAGACTCACAAGTCATCATCGATAAGTTCAACGAATTAATCAAGGCTAACGGCTTAGAAGATAAAGTGACCGCTAACATCGTTGGTTGCTTCGGCTTCTGTTCCCAAGGTCCTTTCGTTAAAGTTTTCCCAGAAGAAACCTTATACGTTAAAGTCAAAGTTAGTGACGTTGAAGAATTATTCGAAAAAGATATTAAGAACAATGAAGTAGTTGAACGTTTACTCTTCGTTGATCCACAAACAAAACAACACGTTCAAAAACAACACGAAATTAACTTCTACAAATTACAAAGAAGAGACATCGCTTTACATGGTAACGGTGAAATCAACCCAGAAGACATCGATGAAGCCATTGGCAATGGTGCCTTCCAAGGTTTAAATAGAGCCTTACACATGACTCGTGAAGAAGTTATTGATGAAGTTTTAAAATCAGGTTTAAGAGGTAGAGGTGGCGCAGGCTTCCCAACCGGTAGAAAATGGTCCTTCGTTCCAAAGGGTGACGGACCAAAATACATGATCTGTAATGGTGACGAAGGTGACCCAGGTGCATTCATGGACCGTTCCATCATCGAAGGTAACCCATGTGCAGTTATCGAAGGTATGATGATTGCCGGTTACGCAATCGGCGCTCAAAATGGTTACTTCTATGTCCGTGCGGAATACCCAATCGCTGTTAAACGTTTAGCCAAAGCTATTAAGGAATTAGAAGAAATTGGTATCTTAGGTGATCACATCTTAGGTACAGACTTCAGTTTCCGCTGCCACATCCGTTTAGGCGCAGGCGCCTTCGTCTGTGGTGAAGAAACAGCCTTGATTAACTCTATCGAAGGTAAACGTGGTATGCCACGTCCTCGTCCTCCATTCCCAGCAGTTAAAGGTTTATGGGGTTGCCCATCAGTCGTTAACAACGTCGAAACCTTAGCTTGCGTTCCTTACATCTTAAGAGAAGGTTGGGAAAAATTCGCTGCTATTGGTACAGATGACACCAAAGGTACAAAGGTCTTTGCTCTCGGTGGTAAAGTCAATAACGTTGGTCTTGTCGAAGTTCCAATGGGCACAACATTAAGACAATTAATTTATGATATCGGTGGTGGTATCCCAGGCGGAAAGAAATTCAAAGCCATTCAAACTGGTGGTCCTTCCGGTGGCTGCTTAACCGAAAAAGACTTAGATACACCAATCGACTTCGGTAGCTTAGTCGCTGCTGGTAGTATGATGGGTTCCGGTGGTGCCATCGTCATGGACGAAGACAACTGTATGGTCGACGTCGCTAAATTCTATATGACATTTATTTGCGACGAATCATGTGGTAAATGTTCCCCATGCCGTATTGGTACAAAGAGATGTTTAGACATCTTAACCAAGATTTGTGACGGCAAAGGTGAACCTCAAGACCTTGAAGACTTAAAGGAATTATCTGGTGTTATTAGAAATAACTCCTTATGTGCCTTAGGTCAAACCGCGACAAACCCAATCTTATCCACAATCAAAGCTTTCCCAGAAGAATACGAAGCTCACGTCAAAGATCACAAATGTCCAGCTCACGTTTGTAAGAACATGATGGAATACTACATTCTTCCAAATAAATGTATCGGTTGTGGTCTCTGTATGAGAAACTGCCCAGTTGGCGCTATCGCTCCTGGTACAGAACCTGCTCACTTACCAAATGGTAATGTTAACCCAGGTAAATTTGCCCACGTCATTGACCCTAAGAAGTGTGTCAAGTGTGGTTCATGTTTAAGTGGTTGCCGTATTGGTGCAATCACCAAGAGATAGGAGGAAATAACCATGGCATTAGTTAATATCAAAATTAATGGTCAACCTTACCAAGTTGAATCCGGTCTTACAGTTTTAGAAGCTGCAAGAAAATGTGGTTACGTCGTTCCTTCCCTCTGTGCCTTCAACCATGGCAAATGCTCTTTGGCCTCCTGCCGTGTTTGCTTAGTTGAAGTCGTGGGTGCACGTGGCTTAGTCGCCTCCTGTGTCTACCCAGTTAACGAAGGTATGGAAATCATCACCAATTCCCAAAAAGCCGTCGAAGCCAGACGTGCCTCTGTGGAATTAATCCTTTCCAATCACCAAAAGAACTGTTTACAATGCCCAAAACAAGGCAAGTGTGAATTATTAGAAGTCGCTAACATCGTTGGTGCTCGTGATCAAAAATTCATGGGCGAACAAACACCAGCTACTGTTGACGAATTAGCCCCAGGCTTAATGAGAAATACCGCTAAATGTATCTTATGTGGTCGTTGTATCGAAAGATGTAAAGAAGCTCATGGTATTTCCATCCTCGGTTTTGAAAACCGTGGTTTCAAAGCCATCGTTGCTCCTGCACAAAACAGAAGTTTCGCTGAAAGCCCATGCTTACAATGTGGCCAATGCGTGAACGTCTGCCCAACAGGTGCCTTATACGAAAACGAAGAAATCGCCAAAGTTGACGCAGCCTTCAAAGCGGGTAAGAAAGTTATCGTTCAAACCGCTCCAGCTGTCAGAGCCGCTATCGCTGAAGAATTCGGTGAACCAATTGGTACAACCGGCACAGGCAAAATGGTTGCTGCTTTACGTAGATTAGGCTTCTACCGTGTCTTTGACACCAACTTTGCTGCTGACTTAACAATCATGGAAGAAGCGCATGAATTAATGGATAGAATTACCAAAAAGACAGCGCCACTTCCACAAATCACATCCTGTTCTCCAGGCTGGATTAACTACTTAGAATACTTCTATCCAGAAGTCATTCCAAACGTCTCTTCTTGTAAGTCCCCACATATGATGATGGGTGCTATCATCAAATCCTACTTCGCTAAACAACATGAATTAGATCCAAAGGATATCTTTGTGGTCTCCATCATGCCATGTACCGCTAAGAAGTACGAAAGACAAAGAAAAGAAATGCCAGACGATGTCGATGCTGTTTTAACAACACGTGAATTAGCAAAGATGATCAAACGTGCTGGTATCGTTTGGAACAAATTACCAGAAGAAGAATTCGACAATGACTTACTCGGCGAATATAGTGGTGCTGGTGTCATCTTTGGTGTCACCGGTGGTGTTATGGAAGCCGCTTTAAGAACAGCCTATTTCTGGTTAACTGGTAAAGAATATCAAGAAATCAACTTCACCGCCGTCCGTGGCTTAGAAGGTGTTAAAGAAGCCGCTTTAAATATCAATGGTACTGAAATCAAAGTTGCAGTAACCTCTGGTATGGCTAACGCTAAGAAGCTTTTAGACCAAATTAAAGATGGAACTTCACCATACGCTTTCATCGAAGTCATGTGTTGTCCAGGTGGATGTATCAACGGTGGTGGTCAACCATTCGTTAAACCAATCTTCTTACCAAACGAAGATGACGATATCTTAGAAACATATCGTGCAAAACGTGCTGCCGTGTTATATAGCGAAGATGAACGCTTAGTCATTCGTCAATCACACAATAACAAAGACATCCAAAAACTCTACAAAGATTATTTGGGTGAACCAGGCAGTGAACTCGCCGAAGAATTACTCCATACATCTTACGATGCTAATAGAGCAAGATTTCCAGAAAAGAAATAATTAAAACTATTTGGGGCGGGTACTTAAATACTCGCCCCTTATTGTCTCTAAAAGAGGAACAACTTATGAACATCAAATTTTACAATTCCCTTTCTAATTCACTAGAAGATTTCAAGACTATTCAAGACAAAAAGGTCAGTATGTATGTCTGTGGTCCTACAGTCTATAACTATCCACACATTGGTAATATGAGACCAGTCGTTGTCTTCGATACTTTGAGACGCTTTTTGACTTATGTCGGTTATGATGTCACTTACGTTAGTAACTATACAGACGTTGATGATAAAATCATCAAAGCCGCGAAGCAAGAAGGTAAATCAGAAAAAGAATTAACCGATTTCTACATCGGTGAATTTGAAAAGAGCGTTAAAGGCATTGGTTCTCAAATTCCAACAATTACTCCACGTGTTACCGAATACATGGAAAAAATAATCGCTTATATCGATAACCTTGTGAAAACCGGTGCGGCATATGTCCGTGATGGTGACGTCTATTTCCGTGTTGAAAACATTAAAGATTATGGCGCTTTAAGCGGCATAAATGTAGAAGATTTACGCGTAGGCGCACGTGTGGAAGAGAACTCACAAAAAGAAAGCCCATTAGACTTTGCTTTATGGAAAAAGACTGATGAAGGTATTAAGTGGGATTCCCCATGGGGCTTAGGTCGTCCAGGTTGGCACACTGAATGCTGCGTTATGATTGACACTATCTTCCCAGGTGACCATATCGATATCCATGGTGGTGGTTATGACTTAAAGTTCCCACACCATGAAAATGAAATCGCTCAAAGCGAAGCAACACATCATAGCAAGATTGCTCACTATTGGATGCATAACGCTTTCATCAACTTTGGTAATGAAAAGATGTCCAAATCCTTAGGCAATGTTGTTTTAGCCAAAGACATGATTGCAATGTATGGTGGTATTGTTACTCGTTTAGTCATTTTAAACGCTCATTATAGACAAGCAGTTAACTTCACTGATGAAACAGTTAAAGAAGCCCAACAAGAGGTTTCTAGAATGCAAATGGCTTATAAACAAGCTGCACTTAAATTACAGGCTAACAAAGTTAATTTAGATGAAGGTAAGCCAGAATACATCGCTAAGTTCTTAGAAGCCTTAGCCAATGACTTAAATACCGCGAACGCTTTAGCGGAACTTTATAACATCCTTAAAGACATCAACCAATTGATTAGAAGTAGGGATGCTGATTTAAATCAATTAAATAACTTATTTAAGACACTTACTGACATGTTCTATGTTTTAGGACTAGACATTAAGTACGTAAAGTTTGATAATGAAATCTCGCAGTTATACGAGGAATATTTAAAAAGCAAAGAAAACAAAGACTTTGCTAAATCTGATGAGATCAGAAATCTTTTAATTACAAAAGGAGTCATGTAAGTTGACAAATACAGAAAGCGTTAACACATCATTAATCGAAAAATTACTTGATGCACTTAATATTACTGGTGGAGTTAAAACTGCTAGTAGTGTCATCATTGCCTTAGGCGCGATTTTAATATGTGGTTTTTTGATGACAAGACTCACTAAATTACTTAAATTGCCAAACGTTACTGCTTATATCATTACTGGTGTTTTAATTGGTCCATCTGTGATTAATCTTATTCCTCAAGAATTTATAACAAGAACTGACTTTGTTAGTGATATCGCTTTAGCCTTTATCGCTTTTACCGCTGGACAGTTCTTTAAAATAAGCGAACTTAAAAAAGCAGGCTGGAGAGTATTGATTATCACCGTTCTTGAAGCCCTTGCCGCTTTTGTTATTGTTTTCTGTTTATGCTTCTTTGTTTTCCGCTTAAGCGTTGCCTTCTCATTAGTTTTAGGCGCCCTCAGTAGTGCGACCGCGCCAGCATCAACATTGATGACAATTAAACAAACTAAAGCTAAAGGCCATTATGTTAACACATTATTAGAAGTTGTCGCTTTAGATGATGTTGTGACATTATTGCTTTATAGTGTCGCTATTGCTATTTGTATTGGTATTTCTAAAGGTTCGGTGGGCTTTATGGAAGTTGGCTGGCCAATTATTGAAAATATCATTTGCTTAGCAATTGGCTTTGTTTTTGGTTTTATTTTAAGATTCCTAATTTCTTCAAAGAGAACAACAGATAATCGACTAATTATCGTTTTAGCTGTTTTATTATTATTCTGTGGCATATGTTCATTATTTGGCCAAAGTCCATTACTAGGTTGTATGGCTATTGGAATGGTTTACACTAATACCGCCAAGCAAGAAGAAAAATTATTTGCACAAGTTAATTATTTCATTCCACCTATTATGCTTGTCTTCTTTGTAAGAAGTGGCATGAATTTCTCATTTAGTGCTTTTACGAGCACAAGTTCAATTGCGGTTGTGCCGCTTATCGTCGTAGCAATAGTTTATTTCTTTGCTCGTATTGTTGGTAAATATGGTGGGGCATATCTTGGCTGCTTGATTACTAGAACCCCTGCGAAAACTAGAAATTTCTTAGGCCTTGCTCTTATTCCTCAAGCTGGTGTTGCTATCGGTTTAGCGGCAATGGGTGCTAGAACTTTCTCTTCTTTTGGCTTAGAAGCCGAAGCAACCGCTTTAACTACAATCATCTTAGCATCATCCATCCTTTATGAATTAATTGGCCCAGGATGCGCTAAACTTGGCTTATATCTATCTGGTTCATATGGTAAAGAAAATATTGATGAACTAGCACCAGAAAGCGTGGTGCAACACAGAGTGGTTAATGATGAAGGCTCATCTAGAGAAATCGACTTATTAGCCGCCCAAATCAAACACCTTTCAGAGGAAATTCCACCAATTGGTGTTGAAGAAGCAAATGAACAAGCCTTTACTGAGGCTGCAGAAGAATATGAAAATGAAACCTTTAATCGTAATCATAGAGGTTTCCTTAACCGTAAGTAGGAGGATTATCTTATGGAAGACTTTATCGCATTAGATCCAATTAGCCAATTAACAAATGGATGGCTAGCGGAATTCAACATTTGGACAATCATTATTAGATTAGCGTTAGCGTTTATTATCGGCGCTTCATTCGGTTTTGAAAGAAGTAGAAAGAGACATACCGCTGGCTTTAGAACATTTACCTTTGTGGCGTTATTCTCCACAATCGCAGCCTTACTTGATGTTTATTTCATGGCCAACTTCAAAGTGGTCTTCCCAGCCGTGACAGCCGCTGTTGTATTAGGTGGTGCTATTATTTCTGGTAACACCCTTCTTTATTCCTCTAAAAACCAAATTAAAGGTTTAACAACCGCTGTTGCTTTATGGCTTACCGCTATTATCGGTGCTTCATTTGGTGCGGGCTTATATACCATCGGTTTAATCGGTGTTGTTCTTGCCTTCATCACCTTAAGCGCAATGCCAAGAATTGAAGTTTATATGAAGAATAAGAGCAATCACTTTGAAATTCATTTAGAGCTCAAAAATAGAAACGATTTAGTGAACTTCACCGGTGTTATTCGTAAACTTGGCTTAAAGATTGTTGATATCGAAGCTAACCCAGCCTATAACAATACAGGCCTTGGTGTTTATACCATTTCCATCACAATTAACTCTAAAGAGTTGAAAAAATACAAAACTCATACAGAAATTATTGAAGCCTTATCGACTTTGGAATACATTAATTGTATTGAAGAAATCGACTAATTATGAATAAGGACATCAATCTAATCTACGGAAAGAATCCAGTATACGAAGCTCTCAATGCTAAAAAGGCGTTGAAAGTTTTTGTTGTTCCTAGTTTTTCTGATCCAAGAATCACTAATCTCATAAGAGAATATAAGATTCCTGTGGTCGCTGTTTCCCCTAATGAAATGGATAAGATGTCTAATAACGGTGTCCATCAAGGTGTCGCCGCTGAACTCAAACCATATCAGACGGTTTCTTTAGACGAAATCATTCTTAGAGCAAAAAAGAAAGAAAAGAAGATTATCGTCATGCTTGATAATATTGAGGATCCACATAACTTAGGCGCTATTTTAAGAAGTGCGGATGTCTTTGAAGCATCAGGTGTTGTTTTACCAAAGCATAATTCCGTTTCTTTAAATGCCACTGTGGCAAAGACAAGTGCAGGTGCAATTAACTATGTTCCTGTGGCTGTTGTAAATAACCTCAATCAAGCAATTAAACAGTTAAAAGAAGAAGGCTATTGGGTCGTCTCTACAGATGGTAGTGCAACGATCTCATATTCTTCTCTTAAATACGATTTTCCAGTCGTTGTGGTCATAGGCAGTGAAGGCAAAGGTGTATCGTCACTTGTTCTAAAGAATTCCGATTATGTGGTCAAGATTCCTCAATTCGGTCACGTCAATTCTTTAAATGCTTCCGTTGCGGCCGGCATATTATTAGCGGAGGTGCACAAAACAAATATCTAAGAGAAAGGAGTATTTGTTATGGCACCAAAATCCTATAACCGGATACTGGACGAACACCTACATAATTTAATTACACAAGGCAATCATGAAGCCTACTTGCGTTTGACTAAACGCTACCGAAAATACTTTCAAGGCTTAACGTGTGAAATGTTGGAGAAATACCCAAGCAGTGGGGTATCTTATCAAGAAGTAATGGCAATTTGCTCACAAGTGTTTCCTAAAATAGTTAGGAAATATGACTCGCAGCGGTTGTCTTCTTTCTTTGTCTTTTGGAGAGAGACTACAGAGAAAGCCATCGTCGATTATTTTATTGAGAATTCATATCTTGCTAACGCTGCAGTGTTTCGTGGTTTCGTTTGCTTTGATGAAGAAATGGACGAAAGGAAATTCGCTTCTGATCGCCTTGCGGAATTCAATGAACATCACATCAATGAAAAACGTATTGAAGAATTAAAGAAGCTCATGTGTTCTAATCAAAAGCTTTTTAAGCATCAAGAGTTCGCTATGATGACACTGATGCTTGAAGGCTATGATCTCAATGATTTAGAGCATTCAGGAATGATGAGCAGGTCGTCATTATATTTAACCTTCAGTAGCGCTTGTGAAAAACTCAAAAAGTTGATTAAAGACATGAAAAAATAGCCGACATATCCATTTGCTCACAAAGTGAAAATGGCAATATCGTTATATATTTTTTGTGATGCGTGATATAATCACAACCATGAGCAAACTAGAAATCAAAAACTTAAGCTTCTCATATGACGGCAGTAACAATGTTATTGACGATATATCTTTCAGTGTTGAAAAGGGTACATTTGTTTCTGTTTTAGGCCATAACGGTTCTGGAAAATCCACTTTAGCAAAACTAATCGTGGGCTTATTAGAAAAAGAAAGTGGTCAAATATTCTTTAACGATGTTGAGATTGATGATAAGAACCTTAGAGACTTGCAAACCAAGACTTCTTTAATCTTCCAAAACCCAGATAATCAGTTTGTCGGTTCAACAGTTGAAGATGATATTGCTTTCGGCTTAGAAAATAGATGCTTCCCACATGATCAAATGCAAGCGGAAATCGAACACTTTGCTGATAGTGTGAATATGTTAGACCATTTAAAGAAAGAACCAATTAATCTTTCTGGTGGTCAAAAACAAAGAGTCGCTTTAGCGGGCGCCCTCATCTTAAGACCAGAGATTTTGATTTTAGATGAAGCCACATCAATGCTTGATCCTAAGGGTAAATCCACAGTTAGAAGAGTTATTGACCGTATCCATAAAGAGAACAAAGAGCTCACAATTATTTCCATTACTCACGATATCGATGAAGCACTTTTAAGCGACAAGGTATTGATTTTAAGCAAAGGTAAGCTCGTTAAAGAAGGTAAACCTCAAGACATATTAAGAGATGAATCCGCTTTGTTAGAAGTGAAGTTGGATATGCCTTTTGTTTATAAACTCGAAAAAGAATTAAAAGAAATTGGCGTTAACTCTAATGCAGAGAACATTGACCAATTGGTGGAGGATATATGGGCATCCAAGTAAAAAATATCTTCTTCACCTATCAAAAGAAAGCCACTAATGCGACACAAGCTTTAGCGGATGTTTCTCTTGAAATCAAAGACAATGATTTCTTGGCTATCGTTGGTGAAACCGGTAGTGGTAAATCCACATTAGCCCAAATGTTTAATGCCTTATTAGTGCCTGATAAAGGTGATGTTTTAGTTAATGACTATGTCATCAACTATAAGAATAGAAAAAGTAGAAAATTACGTGGCTTAAGACAACGTGTTGGCTTAGTTTTCCAATTCCCTGAATATCAACTTTTCGAAGAAACAGTGGAAAAGGATGTCGCCTTTGGTGTTAAAAACTTTGGTGTAAAAGCTGAAGAGGCCATCGAAAGAGCGCATGTTGCCTTGAAGCAAGTTGGCTTAGATGAATCATACTTCAAAAGAGCACCATTTGATTTATCTGGTGGTGAAAAACGTAAAGTCGCTATTGCGGGTATCTTGGCTATTAATCCAGATATCTTAGTGTTTGATGAACCAACCGCAGGTTTTGATCCACAAAGTAGTAAAGATTTGATGAATCTTATTACTGAACTTCATAATAATGGTAAAACCATCATTATCATTACTCATGATATGGACCTTGTTAATACATACACTAAACGAGTGGTGATGTTAGAAAGAGGACAAGTTACTTTTGATGGTACCCCTAATGAATTATTTGCCTATATCAAAGGCTATGACCGTTTAGATACTCCATCCGTTATCAAAGTCGCTGAAAAGCTAAAAGAGAAGGGCATGGGTATAAATATCAACGAAATTCATAACAATAATGACTTAGTTGAAGCGATTAAAAAATGGAGGAATAAAGCATGAGTAGCATGACTTTTGGCCGTTATTCCTTCCGTAATACTTTTGTCCATCGTTTAGATGCGAGAAATAAGATTTTCCTCATGCTTTTATTCATGGTGGGAATATTCTTCCAATTCAATATGTGGTCAACCGCTTTAATTATGAGTGGTGTCTACATTCTTATCTTGCTTGCTATTATGCTCATCTCTAGAGTGAGCCTTTGGTCACTTATTAAATCACTAGGAGGTCTATGGCTATTAGTCATCTTCCTGATGATTATTTATATATTCGTTCCGACTAATAATCCAAAACTCGGTGTAGCGTTTACTATTGGCACATTACAAGTTCACTGGGATGCGTTCTGTCAAGCTGGTTATATCATCATGAGATTAATTTTAATGATTTCATTAACAATGATTTTAACTAGTACCACAAAACCTATGGATATGACATATGCCTTTGAATGGTATATGACTCCATTAAAACCAATCCATTTCCCAGTTCATGAAATCGCGATGACTTTATCAATCGCTTTAAGATTCATTCCAACCTTGTTGGATGAAACAGAAAGAATTATGAAAGCTCAAGCCAGCCGTGGTGTTGATTTTAACCATGGTGGTATCTTTAAACGTTTCGGTGCGATTATTGCCTTAATTATTCCATTATTTGTTTCCGCTTTAGAGAGAAGTGAAGAACTCGCTAACGCGATGATTGTTAGAGGCTACGATCCAAAAGCTAAACGTACAAGATATCGTTTATTAAGATTCTCTTGGAGAGATATTATCGCTTTCTTATTTATTGGTGGTATTTTTGCCGGTATTATTGTCTTGTTCGTATTTGATAGACAATCACCAGTGGATATTGTGGAGTTTTTCTTCCACGTTAAAGGATTCTAATTATGAAAGTGTTGGGCGTTTGTTCATATAAAGGCACTAATTATTATGGCTGGCAAAAGCAAGTCGGTTTTGTGAGTGTCCAAAGTAAAATTGAAGAATGCTTGAGCAAAGTCTACGATACACAAATCAATATCCAAGGTAGTGGACGTACAGACGCTGGTGTTCATGCACTTAAACAATATTTTCATTATGTGAGTGATAAGGAAAAAGACTTAAAACAACTCGCATATGCCCTAAATAAAATGTTACCAAATGACATTAAGATTCTTTCATTAACTAAAGTGGATGATGATTTCCACGCTAGATATAACGCCACTAAAAAGATTTATGAATATCGTATCCTTCTAACAAACAAGGATCCTCTTTCCTACGATTTAGCGTATATCTATCCAATGGAATTAGATATCGAGTTATTTAAGAGTGCCCTCAAAAAATTTGAGGGAACACATAACTATCAAGACTTCACCTCAAAAGAAGAAGATGAAGGCAACTTTATTAGAACAATATATAATATTGAAGTCATAAAAGAAGGTGACTTATTAAGAGTCGTTTTCACCGGTAATGGTTTCATGAGATATCAAATTAGAAACATGATTGGTGCGGCGATAAATGTCGCTAATAAGAAGGAATCAATAGAGTTTATTGATAAACACCTACAAGATAATAAAAATAGAGAAATCATCGCTTATAAAGCCCCTGCATCAGGTCTTTATTTAGTGGATGTTGTTTATCAAGATTAACATTTATGTTCAATTCTATATGAACATGTGGTAATATTTTTTCGCAAAAAAGCAAAAAAGGAGTTTTAAATCATGGGTAGAGCACATGAAGTAAGAGCAAAAGCGATGGCCGCAACCGCTGCAAAAAGAAGCGCACTCTTTATGAGAGCCAGTAAGGAAATCTATATGGCGGCAAAGAATGGTGTTCCTGACCCTGAAATGAACTTAGCACTCCGTTCTGCAATTGAAAAATGGAGAGGTCAAAACGTTACTAAAGACGTTATTGATAGAGCTATCCAAAAAGCTAAAGGCGGCGAAGCCGAAAGCTATTCCGAAGGCCGTTATGAAGCGTTTGGTCCAGGTAACTCTCTCTTTATCATTGATACATTAACCGATAACTCAAACCGTGCGTTTATCGAAGTTAGAACCGCTATCACCAAAAAGGGTGGTCACTTAGGTTCCACAATCTTCAATTTCACACAAACAGGTTTATTCGTTTTCAACGGTACCAACAGAGATGAAGTTGAAGAAAACTTAATTCTCTCTGATGTCGATGTTCGTGAAGTCACAGCAGAAGATGGAAAGATCGAAGTCCTTGTTGAACCAGCAGCCTTCGCTCAAGCTAGAGAAGTTTTAGGTGGTATGGGCATCTCCGAATTCGACGTTGCTGAAATAACCTTCTTAGCCAATGATCCAATCGAGATCACTGATCCAGAAGAAAGACGCAAATTTGACGAATTATGTGACATGTTAGACGACTTACAAGACGTCCAAAACGTTTATCACAACGTTAAGTAGTATTAACCTATCAAATCTAATAAACCGACCATGAAAATGGTTGGTTTTTTATATAAATTATTTGAAACAATTTTGTTTCATTTTATACTTGTTGTTGTCATGAATAACAAATTCAAGAAAGTATTACCGTATCTAGTCTGCTTCTTAGTCGCCTTTGTGACTATTTTGTCATGTTCCTGTATCACATCGTTTATTTATCCAAAGATGGCGCTTATTCCATACTATAACGATGGTGCGACTTTCTACTTACTTGGTGAAGGAATGACGAAAGGCTATATGCCATATGTTGAAATATTCGACCACAAAGGTCTTTATATTTTCTATTACACGGCAATTGCTGGTGCGATGGGTAAGTTTGGTATCTTTATCATCCAAGTCATATTAATTACTGTAGTGGAAATCTTCATCTATAAGGCTATGAAATTATTCACCGATTCTTGGAAATTAGTGGCTTCCGCGATGGCGTTGTTCTCTATTCTTTATGCTTTCTCCGCTCAAACTCCAGGTGATGCTGATTTAGAATTACCATTTGCCACGATCATGATTTATTACTACCTCAAGGGTATTAAAAACGATGACTTCATCGATTTCATGTATGGCAACATTTGTGCGGGCATCTCCGCAGGTATCTCACTCAACTTACGTGTGTCTGATGCTATTCTCCCATTCGCCTTCGTGTGCTACTACGGGTATTACGCAATTAAGAACAAGAGAATCGATTGTCTCGTTAGAGATGCTGGTATCGTTTTAAGCATTATTATCGTGGTTACCGCTATCCCATTTATCCATGCCTTAACTCATGGATTCTTCACTGAAATGATCAACGCTGTTTACCTTGATAATTTACGTTATATTTTCACGACACATGACCGTCAAGGTGGCACTCAAATTGCGTCACGTTTAATGCTTGCTACTATCCTTGGATTGTTCATTGTTTTAATGATTCTTAAAGGCAACAAATTAGAGAAGAAAGATATAATCTTTGTTTCAATCACTGCAGGCATCTCTTTCCTCTTTGAATTTGTTATTGCTTTCTATCTCCATTACCTCATCATTTTGTTCTCATTTATCTCGATTATCATCTTCAGATTAGTCGCTGAATATCAAGAACACGAAAAGGTCGTGAAATATTCATTCTTAACCATGGTGGTGTTCTCCGTTGCGTCAATGCTTTATAACCCAATTATCTATGGTGTTAACTATCAAACCGCAGAGAATGATATTGCCTATGTTAATGAGATATTAAGCGATTACGACAAGAATGGTCGTACTCTCATTATCAGTAAGCCTGCTTTATATCATGAAGCAAATATTAAGATTGGTTACAAAGATTTTACTGCTCAGTTCAATCATCAATTGATTTCTGAAGCTTGTTCATATGACAAATTACTTAGTTATTTGTCCTCTGAAGAATGTACTTACGTAGTAAGTGCTAAAGACGTTAAGTTTGTTGAGACCGCTCTTGAAGATAGCCAAGCAACTTATGTAGAAGTGGCAACTTCTAGAGCAACTTCCATTGTTATCTATCGTCACGTCCTCTAAAACAAAATAATTTGTTTGACATCTTACGCGTAAATGCGTATGATTTTTATCGGCACAAAAGCTAAATTAGCGAAGTCCCCGGTAAGGTCAAAGTTAGTTTGGTAAAGGAGGATTAAAGTTATGCAACGTCAAACTACTATTGCAAAAAATAACGAAATCCAAAGAAAATGGTATGTCGTCGATGCCACAGACAAACCATTAGGAAGATTAGCATCACAAGTCGCCCAAGTTTTAACTGGCAAGAATAAGCCAATTTGGACTCCAAATGTTGACTGTGGTGACTATGTTATTATCATCAACGCTGAAAAGGTTGCTCTTTCTGGCGATAAAGTTAATAACAAAAAATACTACAATGTGTCTGGTTATGCTGGCGGTCTCAGAACTCGTACAGCCGGTACAATGATTGAAAAGTATCCAGTAGAAATGATTGAAAGATGCCTTCACGGTATGCTTCCAAAGGGCCGCTTAGGTCGTCAAATGATCAAAAAGCTCTTCGTCTACGCTGGACCAGAACACAAACAAGAAGCTCAAAAACCAGAAGTTCTTGAGCTCAAATACTAGGAGGTCTTAACATGGCAAAGAAAGCTGATCTTCAATATTACGGCACAGGCAAAAGAAAATCTTCTATCGCTCGTGTTTACATCACTGCTGGTACAGGCAAAGTTGTTGTCAATGGCCACCCAGTGGAAGAATATATGCCTTATGCGACATTAATTCTCGATTTAAAACAACCATTAACATTAACAGGCACAGATGGCAAATACGATGTGCGTGCAGAAGTTAAAGGTGGTGGCTTCACAGGCCAAGCTGGTGCTATCCGTTTAGGTATTGCCAGAGCCTTATTAGAAGCCGGTTGCGATCGTGCAGTCTTAAAAGCTAACGGTATGGTCACACGTGACTCCCGTAAGAAAGAACGTAAGAAATACGGTCTCAAAGCTGCTCGTAAAGCTCCACAATTCAGCAAACGTTAATCGTTTACT
>CAMZGG010000011.1 GCA_947306345.1 uncultured Caryophanales bacterium | reverse complement strand
CCCACGACCGATCGGTTAACAGCCGATAGCTCTACCGACTGAGCTAGGTAGGCAACTTGCAACTACGCTTTAACAAGCGCGTTTAAAATATTACCATGTGAATATAGCAATGACAAGAAAATTATAATTTTTTTGATTCAATTAAATTAACGACGTCACGAATTGTTTTTAATTCAACGATTTCATCAGTGGCAAATTCAACATTTAAAGCTTCTTCAATCTTTAACATTGTTTCCACTAAATCCAAAGAATCTAAACCTAATTCGTCTAGCTTATCATCGTAATTAATCGTACCAATATTAATACGGTCTTTGATTGCTTCTTTGACAATTTCTAATGCTTCCATATCAAAACTATTTTACAAGTGTAACTATTGATTTTCAATATCAAAAAACGGCCCTATTCAAGCCGTTAGTTTTTAGAAAGTTAGCATCGCTGGTTTTGTAGTAATTGCTTTCGCCATTTCACTAGAAACCGAACTAGTCATATTTGAGAAAACTGTCGCTAAACCACCAGCGACAACACCAAAGACGATAATTACCAAGATGATGCCTAACAATTGTCCTTTAATCTCTGACATATTATTCCTCCTTTCTAACCATAGAATCCCACGACTGTCATACGTGAAATAGTGATGGTCATTTCTTTCTTATCAATAATCATTGGTTTGTATTTCGTTGATATTGAATACGTGATTTCTTCCCCAAACGTTGGTGATAGATTAAGTGGACATTCAAAATCCACGTAGTAAGAAGACTCAATATAGTTAATGAATTCTTCGTCAATAACACCTGAACGTGATATCAAATATGAAATATTGTTAGCCTTAGAATCTAAGGAACTATAGACACTTTGTAAAGAGACAAGGTCTGCTCCGAAAAGGAAGAACATCGCCACAAATACCATCGATAATAAAAGACCAATCTTATATGACATTCATTAAGTCCCCCAATACGGAAATAATAGAGATGGTAAGTGTCACCGTTATCGCGCCCGCACCTATTAAAGGAAAAGTAGACATATTACCTAAAGACTTCTCCTTTTGTTCCATCATCTCTTTGTGCCTGTTTCTTGCTAGTTCATCAAAGATGACATCAAACTGCGCTAGTTGATCAGAATTCTCACCTTGATCCACCATTTGATAAATAGATAGCAACAAGCTATGACTTGATAGTTGTTCGAAGTTATTAGCGAAGTTCACAAATGGCTGTACTGACTTATCGTTATCTATTTCTTTTAACAAGGTTTCAATCTTGTCTTTCATCCAGGAAGAACAATAAGGAATTAATAAATTAAAGGATTGATAAACGTTGCTTTTGTTTCTGATATAGACCTCAAAATAAGTGATGATGGTAATAAGTTCATTTTCACGAGCTTTAATTAGCATCTTTTTCTTATCGTTAAAGCGACTTAATAACATATAGTCCACAGCCACTAGACCAATCAAAAGCATGATTGTATAAATGACGTTTTTAAGAAAATAGAAGATTAAAGCCGCTCCACCTAATAGAGTGATAGTTATTAAGACAATCTTTAATATCTCTTTTCTATAAGAAAGACCAACAAATTCAATGGTCTCTTTGAGTTTATTTTTCATCATCTTTCCAACCCTCCAATGTGACATTAACAATACGAGATACCATGATGTAGATGGATAGAAGCACGAATAGAAAGAGAACCACCACTGCAACTTGGAAAAATGTTGCGTGGATAATACGACTATAGAACTGTGATAACGCAAATCTTAACGAAGTAAGAATTGTTAAAGTGATGCCCCAAAGCACAAAGAATTCGATGAGCTTAGAGCGATGCACGGATTCACAGTGAATAAGGTATTCTTCTTTTAATCGCACTTGGTTAATGAGATATTGGCTCATCATCAAGACGTCACCGCCTTGTTCTCTCCATACTTTGATGGTGTCTAGAAAGAGATGATATAAATCAAATTTGAAATATTTACATAAGTAAGATAGCTTTTCTTCCTCATCTAAATCTTTAATCGAATCAATAACTTCTTTGGTTCCACTATCGGCGGTGCCATAACTACTTTCTCTCGCAGCAGTCAACGATCCTTTAATGCTTAAAGAGATTAGATAGGAATTAATAAACTGGTAGCACTGATGGTAACGACGGGTTTTCTCTTGGTACTTGTCAATTAGCCTCTTAATAAGAAAAGCAAAAAATAAGAATGTAATCAGGAATATGGATAAAGTGGAGACTAGGTTTTCGCTTGCAATGAATATTAGACCGGCAAAGGCTAGAGAGACAATTCCACCAATCAATAAAAAGTTCATTTATTTCCTCCTATAAAAGTTCTTTTGAATAGATCACTACCAATAGATATGTTCAGCAAATCTAAAGCAGGTTTTGGTAAGGACCTATACTTTTTATTCTTCCCGTCGTTACCATATATTTCTTCCATCTCTTTACCATTAAGGTAAGCAATGGATGAAATGTATCTTAAGGGTTCACCGTTTTGGTGATATTTCCTTTCTAAATAAATGTAGAAACGCATATGGTAGGCAATGTCTTGATAAACATCGTCAAAATCCATTTTTTGCTCGTTCATCATCACCATTCTCGCCATTCGATACGGCATGCTTTTGATATCGAAAGCGTGGCAGGTGGTGATAATGGGATGGCCCGTAAGGGATGAATTTAAAACGTCTAGCATTTCTTTGCCGCGGGATTCGGCAACAATCAGCCAGTCAGGATTACTTCTTAAGGCTGTTTTTACGAGATTTTGGATTGAGGTACTATGTCGGTTATCATCCACCTGCCAGATATTGAGATCGAGGTTTTGCTCGATTTCTAATTGGTCTAATTCCAGAATGTTGTCTATGACAATGGTTCTGGTATTTTCTTTCATACGACTGATGAGATATTTTTGTAGCTCAGTCTTGCCACTACCAGTAAGACCACCGATAACTATCGAGACATTGGAATCGATTAAAACATCTAATAAGTCACATATTTCCTTTGGAAAGTATTTCTCATCTTCTTTAATTCTGAGTTTTTTAGAAGCAATACGAAGAGAGAAACAAATACATTCAATATTTCTTCTACGGCAAGCAGTCTGATGAAGAGCGGTTAGTCGATATCTTCCAAAAGAGACATCTAATTCAGGTTCTTGATAAGAGAACTGCTTTTCAGCGAGATTAGATATTTGTCTAATAAAATCTCTCACTAGTTGTGGTTCTACTTGTGTATCTCTTTTCTTTCTTCCTAGATTATTATCTAGATAGTAAATACTCTCACCGTTATATGAGATATCAGTCACACTTTCTTGTTCTAATAAATCAGAGAGAAAAGAAGTTTCTATAAATGTGATTAATTTATTAACGTCCATTAGTTACTCCTTATCTCATAAAACATAGTTTTTCGATATGGATAGGCAAAGATGAATGAAGCGGTTACGGAAACTTCCACCGCTTTACAGTTATCATCGATGCAAACCGAATGATCGCTAGGATTGTAGTAATAGAAACCAACCTCATATTCATCGGTATAATATGGCAAAGAGTAATCAAAATAAGAGGTTAAGTTATTCTCTAACATTTCTTTGTTAAATATTGGGCCATTAGCTTCATTAATATCCATCAGTTCAATGGCTGTTTCAAACAACGCTATTGGGGCATTCATTACTAGACGATTCACCCCATTAACCTGGTATGACATCATAAAGAAATTAAAGGAAAGAACCGCTACTAAAAAGGAGATAATCATATTAATCATTAGCGATTCCTCCACTGACGTAATATTCTCCTTCAGGAGCGGTGCCCACTAGTGCTTTTCCAGAGATATATCTAAGAGGATAGGACATGGTGATTTTGCTTTTTGAAAACTCGACGAAATCTAAATAAAGAATCTTATTATCAAAATGATCTTTACCATTTACCGGAAGATAAAAACTAGGAGAAAAGATAAAGCCATCACGATAGATATCTCCTGTTTCTAGTGTTCTTTTATTTATATAAAAATTAGTTTTGTATTTTAGAGTTAATCTTCCTTTGTTATTAACGATGTCTAAAGGGATGACGACATTATCGTTTGTGTCATGGGTGTAATATGGGAAGAGGTTTTCATGGTCCTCAAATCGTAAGCTGAGACTCTTATAAGTTAAAGGAAAGTTAGAACTATAGTTAAAGCGTTTATTGCTAACTTCTAAACGATAGTAATAATCGCTTTCAACATAGTCCCCTAAACCTGTAAAGTTGATAGTTTCTTTGATGGCTTTCATCTCACTACCATCACCATAAAAACCAATGGGTAAAGACTCATATACATTATTCTTATAATATTGATAATTATTATTAGGAGAAGTGACTGGATAAATCGTTGCACTGTAGGTCTTAAGAATGGAGCGGTCACTCTTTGCTAAGATTTCAAATTTGAGGGTAATTCCTTTAACGGACAAACAGTTTCTAATTGGAATAACAAAATCTACTTCTTCTAAAGCATTATTCTCGTAGTATTTAGTCGTCTGTGTTTTAGCGTCTAATAGTTCTCCACTCGCGGTAAACACTCTTAATCTTTCTAATATTTGTTGATTGGCGATTTTAGCCTTGTACTGAAACGAAGCGGTAAAGTCAGGATCTCCAACTTGGAAAGGTCCATATACTGGGCATTTAAAATAATCTTCACTGTTCTTACCAATAATTGGATCTTCATTGATACCACTGAATTGGCTTACGTCATGGCTGATACTATGGTAATTGGAATTATAGCCAGTTAAATCAAAGCTTGGATAAGCAGTTATATCAAAGTCTTCTTTAGGAGCAAAACCTGTGATGCCAGACACAAAAAGTGCCACTATCGTAGATAATCTTTTAAACATGGTAAAAAGCCTCCAAGAAACGAAGCATTGTTTTCTTCTTGAAACGATAAAAACTAGTTCTTGAATATAAGCCTATCCACCAGTTTTGATAGTTTTGAAAAAAGAACTCATTGTTGATGAGATTTCTTTCTCTTTCATCTAGTGAACGATAGGCTCTTTCAACTCTTAGCAAATAAACTTGATAAGGTGGTCTTTCTTCTGCAAGCATTTCACCATTTTGTTTAATGGCGTTTAGCTTTCTTGCAATGAAGAATCGATAGGCCACTTCTTCTATCATTTCGTTTAGTTGTTTGAAGCTTTTTTCGTGTAGACTCATGACAAAGCCTCCTATTAATGAAATAGGGGCGATTTTTCAAATTTGTCCAAAAAAGTTGCATATTTTTTAATATGTATCTTCTTTAATTCTTTGAATTAACTTTTTTTCAAAATTTTGCAATAAAAAAAGAAATGCGCTTTTTCTCAAAAGTGATATAGTATTAGTAATTAATTCTATGATAGTTCTAAGCGGCGCAAGTGCATCAGGAAAAACAGAAGCAGCAAAAATGCTGATGGCGAAGTATGGCATTCAAAAGGCCATAACCACCACCACTCGTCCAATGCGCGTTCATGAAGTCGACGGTAGGGACTATTTTTTCGTTTCCAAAGAAAAATTTGACCAATTAATCAAAGAAGATAAATTTGTTGAATACACAAACTATAACGGTAACTACTATGGTTCTACAAAAGACCAAATCGCTAACGACCGCGTTGTAGTTATTGATTTAGAAGGATTGAAGTCATATTCGCGTCTTAATGACAAACGAATCGTGACTTTTTATTTATCCACTTGTGAAGAAATCCGTTATAAGAGAATGTTAGAACGTGGCGATAAAGAAGAAGATGCTAAAAGACGTATCGAAAACGACCGCAAAGTATTCGACAATAACCAAATTCCAGATGTTGATTACAAAATCGATTCTGAAAATAGATCAATCGAAGAAGTAGCTGATCTCGTTTATCAGTTATATATGCAACATTTAGGACTTTAATTTTTTAAATATTTATACGCGTAAGCAGGATTTAAGAGGACGTCGCACAAATAGCCGTCTTCTTTTTCTTTGTGGCTTAAAACATAGTTTTCTTTGCTAAAAGTGGCAAAGTCTACATTATAAGGAACTAAGAGTTCTCTTCTAATCCAATTCTTAGTGGCATTACTAATAATAAACTTAAGAGCATCTAAAACATCGTTATCATCTAAAAGAGATACTAAAAGTTCATCTTCTTTTGGTAAGAAGTTAGCAAATCCTCCAAGTAAATCATATTTGTTATAGATATTAATCATTGGGATATTATCCGCTTCTAAAGATTTAATGATGCCCTTAGTGGTTTCAATTTCTTCTTCCTTAAATGGGTCAGAAAGGTCAACAACTTGAACTAATAAATCCGCTTCTTTGATTTCTTCTAGTGTGGAACGGAAAGCATCTACGAGATAGATTGGTAAGTGTGAAATAAAACCAACTGTATCCGTTAAGAAGAACGTTGGATAACCAAATATTGAGATGTTTCTAGTGGATGTTTCTAAAGTCGCAAATAAGGCATTCTTTTCTAAGACTGTTTTATCTTCTTTAGAGAGTTTTACTAAGCGATTCATAAGGGTGGATTTACCAGCGTTTGTATAACCCACAATACAAATCTTAGGTGAAGGATTATTAATCCTCTTATTACGCATGTTTCTCCTAGAGAGTTTGATGGCCTCTAGTTCTTTCTTCTTTTGTAGAACAGCTTTAGAAATTTGTCTTTTTGAAAGTTCAATTTGCTTTTCACCTTTACCTTTATTGTGGCCACTTCCTGAAGTCACTTGGGAATAGGATGCCTTTTCATCAACAAGGTGGTTTTTCAAATATTCTAAACGCGCAATTTCCACTTGAAGTTTAGCTTCTTTAGTTTTCGCGTTCTTTTCAAAAATGTTAAGGATAACAAATGTCCTGTCAATTATTTCTGCTTTGGTGATGGCTTCAATTGCTTTCTTTTGAAGGCCAGTTAATTCAAAATTACAGGCAATAATATCAATTGGTTCTTCTGGATTCTCTTCATTATATTGATGATAAAAAGAAGCGATTTCTGCGATCTTGCCAGAACCAACATATGTATTCTTATCGATGTTTTCTATATCTTGAGAAAAATAGTAAACAACAGTGTAACCGATTTCCTTAAGAAGTAAGGCAAACTCACTTTGGTCGTGGTTTAATTCTAACGAATTTGTTTTACCACGAGATATAACTAGGGCTTTCTTTTCTTCCATTTTCTTTACCCTACTCTTCTTTTCCGAATTCAGTATCAATAACCTTGAGTTTTTCAACGGTAAATTCGTCCGCTTCTAAGACAATAAAGTGATAATGAGCAAAGTCAAATTCATCGCCTTTCTTAGCGAATCTATCTAAGATGTCTTGGCAGAAACCACCCACTGTTGTGTAGTCAGTTTCCACTTCTTCTTCATAGCCAATTAATTCAAAGAAGTCATCGATATTCATCGTGCCATCAACGATATAGGTACCATTACCCTTATCAACATATTCTTCTTCGATTTCATCGAATTCGTCAAAGATATCACCGACGATTTCTTCTAAGATATCTTCCATAGTGATAATACCTTCGGTACCACCATATTCATCAATGACAATAGCGACGTGAACTTTCTTTTCCTTGAACTCTTTTAAAACATCAAGAATTTGATGGTTTCTAGGAACGATTAAAGGTTTATAGCAGAGTGATAAGATATCAATATCTTTTTCACCAGCGAGAATCTTCTTGGCTAATGCTTTAATTGGTAAGATACCAACGATGTTATCAATTGTTTCATCGTAGACTGGAACACGTGAATGTTTGAAGAATTCCTTATCTTTGATAAGTTCATCAATATCTTCGTCTTTACTAATAGCGTAGACATCCACTCTTGGAGTCATGATTTCGAATGCTTCGATATCGTTTAAATCAATCGCACTTCTTAATAATTCTGCTTCGTTTTCTTCTAAGATACCTTCTTCCTCTAAAGAGTCTGCCATTTCAGTTAAGACATCTTCATCGATTTGATCTTCTTCTTTGCTCTTCTTAGCAAAGAGTTTACCAAACAATTTAAAGACTTTAGCGATTGGCCAAACAATAATAAAGAATAAGTATTTAAAGAATGTAACTGGATAAGCAAACGCTAAAGCTAAAGAGTAGTTAAATCTCTTCGCAAAAGCCTTAGGAATGAATTCACAGAAAATAATGATAAAGACTGTTAAGACAATTGTTCCAATTGTTTCTGCTAGTTCTGGATTACTACCATTCGTTTGGGCTATTGCAATAGCAATTAAGGTCACGATAGAAGCAGCGGCAACGTTAACAATATTGTTACCAAGCAAAATAGCGGAAATAGATAATTCATAGTCATCCGCAATCTTGATGGCTAATTTAGCGCGTTTTTCTTTCTTACCTTTTTCTCTACCTAGACGATCTTTATCGACCATGCCATACACCATATCGGCAGCGGAAAAGAACATTGAGAACAATGCACAGATAACAACAATCAACCAATAATACCAGGCCATGTTATCTGCTCCTTTCGTGAGAGATATCACTAACAAGTTCTTCTAAGACATCGTCCATGGTGACCATGCCGATGACTTTCTTGTTCTTATCTCTAACAATTGCGATATGTGTATGATGCTTCTTAAAACCATTAAATAAATCGTCAATCATAATGTTTGATGAAACGAAATATGGCTTTTGAAGTTTGCTCTTAATGGAAATGTTTGGGTTTCTTAAATAAGCACTTAAATATGTCTTAATATGAAGAACACCAATCATGTTGTCTAAATTCCCATCGTAGATAGGAATTCTAGAATAGTTAGTGTTGATAATAATCTTATGAAGTTTTTCTTTATCTAATTCTCTAATATTTAACGCAAAGATTTTATTTCTTGGAGTTAAGACTTCCTTAACGTTAGTGTCAGCGAATTCTAAAGCGGATTGAATAATATCACTTTGTTCTTCTTCTAAGACACCTTCATCAGAAACCTTTTCTACGACGTTTTCAAAGTCTTCTTCGTCAAAGTCAGTTTCTTCTTTGACCTTGAATGCTTTTTCAATACCTTTAGTCATTAATTCAAATAACAAGGTAATTGGATAAACAAGCATCATTAAACCAAAGACTGGGAAAACAAATATCTTTGATATTGTATCTGGAATGCTTCTTGCAATAGTCTTTGGAAGAGCATCACCAAAAACATAGATTAATAAAGAAATTGTGACAGATGCGAGGAAGGCAATTAAGTCACTTGTGTAATTAGAAAGAGTGCGTGTAAAAAGCGCTGTACAGATAACTGAAGCAGCGATAGCGACAATATTACTTCCTATTAAAACCGTGATTAATGCTCGGTCATATTTTTCTTGAACTTTGAGCACTAATTTGGCAGATCTTTTACCTTCATCCGCTTCGACTTGCATCTTGAAGCGGTTTGCACACGCAAGTGCGGTTTCACCAGCAGAAAAGAAAAAATGTGCTAAGACACAAATACTAATGATTACCCACGACAGAGGTACATCCATTAATTAGGCCACTTCCTTTCTTTGCTGGCTGCAGTATATGAATATATCAATTTTTTGTCCTACATGCAAAGAATAAATAAAAAGGTATGCAAGCATACCTTAATATTTATGTTTTTATTCCTCTTCAGGAGTTTCATCAATTGGCTGTTCTTTTAGCCTTTCAACCCAATCAATGTCTTCGATTGGTCCTTGTTCTAAGCCATCCTTTTCCATCACGGTTTGAATGAGTTCCTTACATCTTCTCATTGATAAACCTGATTTGACTTTGAACACTAATGGAATTTCAGCATAGATGCCTTTATGACCAGCATCTTGCACTGGAATTGGTGAATCTTTATAGTCTTCTGGATTTAAGGCGAAATAGAGTTTTAAGCTTAAACCAGCGATTGTTAATTTCACATATGTCTTTCTATGTAGACGGAAGGCATCACCAGAATTAGACACTCTTGAGTTAACGCCATAGGAGAGAATCTCGTTCTTGAGTTCGTTATAGTTTTTCTTCATTTCTTCATCGGCATTCATCATTCTGACTTGGAATGGGATACGGATGATTGGTTTCTTTTCTGCTGGAATTTCTTCAATAGGAGCTTCGACTACTGGAGCTTCCTCAATGACTTGTTCTGGTTCTGGCTCAACAGCGACTTCTTCTTGAGGAGCTGGTTCAGGAATTGGTTCTTCCTTAACTTCTTCTTTTGGCTCTTCAACTGGTTCTGGTTCAGGCTCTTTTTCTGGAGCAGGAGCAGATTCTTCTTTCTTAATTTGTTGTTCCATTTGTTGACCAGGAACAGTACCAAAATATTGAACCACTAATGGGCCATTTGGATATGGGTTAGCGCCACGAGACATCTCATCTCTAACGATACTTCTGATGAGTTCGGCGAGGTCTTTTTTGGATAAGGAATCTTCCTCTTCAATTGCCTCTTCTTCAGGTTCTTCTAAGATTGGAGAAGCTTCTTGTGGAGCTGGATTTTCTTGTTTTGGAGCATCGGTTTTGATGGCTTCAAACATCACAATTTCTTCGCCTTTTTTAGCGCCTTTTCTGACTTCAACTTTTGGGTTTTTGAAGGCTTCAATGACACAGGCAAAATAGGTGATATAGGAGAATAACGCAAAGAGAGTTCCACCAATCAAAATGATGAAAGTTGGAACCATTAATTGTTGGTTCGCATCAAAGACATCATACTTGTTTAAGATAGCCCAATACTTTGGGAAACCAGCAGCACTGAACATATAAACTAAGAGTGTTAAAATTGTTAAAACAATGCCAAAGGCCATGATGGCTCTTTTCTTTTTTGCGCCTACATAAATACCTACAATGAAGAAGATAACTGCAAGTGCGATAAGGCCATAAAGTAAGCCACTTAAAGCGACATATAAAATGTTAGAAGCACCGTTAAGTTTGAAGGTGAATAGGTCACCCATATTGCCGAAGTGATAGGAAAATACTTTTCCAAAATCTTTCAAATCAGCATCACCAGTTTTATTGCCGTTAACGCCAAAAAGGACAAATCCGACAATGAAAATAGCGAGGAAAATAAACGATATAACTAAAAGGATCTTTAACCCTTTTGAGGTTTCTTTTTCTGTTCTGTACATAGGTTTTCTCCTTACCTGTCAGTTCACCTTTACTATATAGCGCACACGTCATGTATAGCAATAAGAAATTATCAAAAAGCCTGCAAAACGGCATTTTTTTATTTGTTTTTCCTTTGAATTGCAGACTTTTTCGGTTTTTTGCACTATTTTTCATGCATTTACTAAATACATGCTTTTAGGGCAATAAAAAACGGCATATGTGTGCTGATATGCCGTAATTTTCGATTGGTGATCCCAACGGGATTCGAACCCGTGAATGTCGCCTTGAGAGGGCGATGAGTTAAGCCACTTCTCCATAGGACCAGCAGGAGTAATTATACTCCCGTATTTTTATTTAAGTAAAGAAATAACAGCGTCGATACGTCTATGTGTTTCTTCTAATCCTAAGAGGTACATCACAACGCATAAGTTTGGAGCGTTCTTTCTACCTGTTAATGTGATACGAAGAATTTCCGCTAAATCGCCAATGTTGCCTTTGTAAGCTTCTGGGTTAGCTTTGTAATCTTTGTTGTTTGCGGCGTAGTTGAGTTTAGTGCCAATTTCTTTTAAATCATTGAACCAAACTTGTTCATCTGTGTTTGTCTTTAATTCGTTTTTGATAGCAGTTAAGGCTTCCACTAAATCTTCCTTAGAGAACTTCTCGTTGAATGGTAATGGTTCCTTAATTACTTCGTTATATTTGTCTTTGTAGAAGAAGCCAATGATGTCCAAAATATTACCAAATTTTTCATAGTCTTTTCTTGGGTTAGCTTTCTCTCTATCGATGTTCATAATGTTGGCAAATAAGTCTCTATCAAACTCGATAGCGGCCTTTAATTCTGGGTTGTATTTTTTAGCATATTCGTAGGCGAGATTTGTGAACTCATCTTTGTTATATTTGACCAATAATTCACGGGCAAAGAAATTGAGTTTACCCATGTCAAATAAGGCACCTTCCAAAGACATCTTTTTGAAGGAGAATTGGAAGTTGTCCATACCTTCAAATTTGTTGGCTAAAATCCATTCTTCAAAGTTGGAGTTAGCGATGGTCATTAAGTACATGATGAGAGATTGTGGTAAGTAGCCATCTTCAATGAAGTATGAGCAAGCCGCTTCACGATCTTTTCTCTTGGAAAGTTTACGTTTATTACCTGTTTCTTCATCAACTTTCATGATGACTGGTAAGTGGGCATATTTAGGAGCTTTCCAGCCTAATGCTCTAAAGAGTTGAACGTGGATTGGTAAAGAAGCCACCCATTCTTCACCACGGATAACTGTGGTTGTTCTCATGAAGTGATCATCAACTGCGTGAGCAAAGTGATATGTTGGCAAACCATCACTCTTATAGATAACGATATCTTGATCGTTTTCAGCGATTTCGAATTCGCCTCTGACTAAATCGGAGACTTTAATCTTATTTTCGTGATTTCCTTCACTTCTGAAACGGATGACGAAGTGTTCACCGTTTTTAATCTTTTCATATTTTTCTTCGTTAGAGAGATTTCTACATTTAGCGAATTCTCCATAATAGCCAGGATTTAACTTCTTAGCTTCTTGTTCTTTACGAAGTTCTTCTAAGTCTTGTGCGGTGCAGAAACATGGATAGGCTTTGCCTTCTTCTAATAAATGTTTAATAACAATGCAATAAATGCGCGCACGCTTGGATTGCACGTATGGGCCATAATTACCTTCTTCATGGTCGCCTAAATAGCCTTCATCTGGATCAATACCAAAGGTATGTAATTGTTCTAAGAGTTGTTCACCACTACCGGCGATTTCTCTTTTGGTATCTGTATCTTCTAATCTGACATAGAAGACACCTTTAGATTGGCTAGCAACTTTACGACACACTAAAGATGTGAATAAAGAACCAGTGTGTAAGAAGCCTGTTGGGGATGGCGCAAATCTTGTGACTTGTGCACCTTCAGGTAATTCTCTTGGTGGATATCTTTTTTCTAAGTCTTCGATTGTCTCAGTAATATCTGGGAAAATTAGGTCTGCTAATTGCTTGTTTGTAATCATGTTTTCTGCCTCTTTAAATTTTTTAATAAATGTTGTTGCAAGATATTTTTGTTTTACTTATAATGATTAAGCGCGATTTGGAAATCCCAAATGCAGGTGTAGTTCAGTGGTAGAACGTAACCTTGCCAAGGTTAATATGCGGGTTCGATTCCCGTCACTTGCTCCAGACAGCTCAATACCCAGAAGCAATTCTGGGTTTTTTATTTATCTTCGTCCTCATTGTCTTGACCACGTAACGATGCTTCTAAGTTCTTTTTTTCTTCTTCGCTTAGATCAATACTACTTTGGATTCTTCTAAGGATGGTCTCAATGGCTTCTTGATTGCCTTCCTTGAAGTGTGTTTCGTATTTCTTATATATCGTTTCCATGTTCGCAAAATAGAATGGAAGATAAAACATTAATAAGGCCACACCACCGACGATAACAAATGTTGGTAATAAGTCGATTCTCTTAATTAAGAAATAATCAAGCAAACCAAAGCCAATCATACCAGCGAACGATAAGACAAGCATTGGCCAGTTCAAAGAGAACCAGTCTTTACGCATTTCGACTCTATGGCGGGCGAAAGTGTTACCCACACTCATCTTTAATAACGCCGCGGCTCCAAAGGCCACATTAGCGCGATAATAGATAGATAAAGATGAGAAGGAAATATAGTAAATAAAAGCGAGCATCGATAAAGGAATTGCCACTGCGGAGATATAAACGATGAAGGTTAATAACATGTTGTTGTTATCCTCTAACAACGCCACAAGCTCTTCATAGGTAAATTCAGTGTTATTCATGTATTGGAACGCTAAGGTGTTAAACGAATTAACGAAAGTATCTCCATACTGCGCTTTGAAGATCAAATAGAAGGTAATTCCTGCGACAATGATTGTGGCAAAATAGAAGCCTAAAGATTTCAAGAATGAAATCAATCCTCTAAAGCTTCCTCTAAACTGTGAACGGAAGAAACCCATAAAGTATCTAGCGTACGCAGATAAGGAAATTTGTTGATTTATCTGTAGATAATAACAAGCAACGTGAGACGCAAATAAGAAAGGTAACGCTAATAATGGTACTGCAATAACGAGTAAAGAAGGGCTAATAAAAGCAAGAACTCCCACTAATAGCAAAAACAAGCCACACATAAGACCGACTGCAATGTAGGAAGTTGGGTTGGCTTTGAATTTAGCAAAGGAGTTTGTTCTAAGTGAGTCTTTCATTACTTTTTCTTCTTATTTTCCTTAGCGATTGATTGCACCGCTTTAGCGAGTTGTGCATCGTTGATGTTTTCTACTGGACGAGATTCGATAGCTTTTATTAAAGCAGGGAACTTCTTTCTTTGGATGATATAGAACTGTTTGGAATCACTTTGAACTTCAACTTTGCAGTCATCGTTGATCAAAATGATACCAATTAACATTGAGGTATCTAAACCAGTTGAGGAAGATAATTTACTTGCTAAGCTTTTTGCTTGAATAATTGGGTTATCGGTATAGCATCTTTTACCCTTGTGAGAGATGAAAATCAAAGATTTATCAGTGGACTTGCCCACTAAATCACCTTCATAGTATTTGGATAAAATGACATAAATGTATTTCTCACCAAAGAGGATGTGATCCACTTTTGCGAGTTTGTTGGAATCAACCTTGAAATAGAATTGATTAATTAAGTAATAGTCATTTTCTAATGCTACTTTATAAACTCGTTTATAAAAGATGAGTTGGAATCTCTTACGGCGATACGCTGCAGAGATTGGAATCGATAAGACAATTGCCAAGAATAAAACCACCACTATTGGGACAATAATGACGAATGCTAATTGGATAGATGTTAACGATGTTAAGGCTTTAATCTCGACCATATAAAATATCATAACAAAAATGACCTTAATTTATAAGGACATTTTGCATAATCTATTTAGTCAAAGATGGTTTTGTTCTCTTTTATCGCATTTACAATGCGGTCAATTTCTTCTCTCATTACTTTCCTAGATAACGGAGGAAGATTGTCTATATCAAACCAGGCAACATCATCTGTTTCGTATTCATGTTCATGAAGTTCGCCTTTAAGTTTTGCTTCGAATACGACGAGATATTCTGGAGTGGAGACGCTTGTTTTGAATGGTGTGCGGTTGAGAACACCCACAAGGCGTACGAGTTCAATATCTGCACCTGCTTCTTGGCTTGATTCATTGATGGCGGTTTGGCCCGCTGAATCATATAAATCTGCCCAGCCACCAGGGAAGGAATAAGTACCACTATTGGCCTCTCTAACCATTAGGACTTTGCTGCGTTTTTCATTCAAAATAACAGCGCGCACTGACACACTTGGTGTAGGATAAATATCTCTAGAGAAATAATTTGGTCTATGGAACTCAATTTCCATGAGCTTTTCTAACATTTCTAAAGTCAGATCGTTAATCTGTTGATAGTTAGTAATAGCGTATGGGTCCTTAGAAAAAACCAATCCTATTTTAGCGATGGATTGGATTTTCAATATATAGTCGTAAAGTTCTTTGGTCTCCATTATTCTTCAGAGGTGGAATGATCCGCCATATAGTTTTCAAAAGCGCGGAGGAAGTTTTGTTGAGTAACGGCTTCTAAGTCACCGTTAACTGCAAATGAGATACGGCCTGTTTCTTCAGAAACAACAACAGTCACGGCATCTGATACTTCAGAAATACCAATAGCAGCTCTATGTCTTGAACCATACTTACCAGCGAATGGTTTTGTAGTTGGTGTAAAGAAGACGCTAGCGGCAATGATTTCATTACCATGAATAACAACCGCACCATCGTGCAAACGTGTGCCTGGGTAGAAGATTGTCATCAAGATTTCTGGAGTAACTGGTGCATTAACTGGAACACCATTCTTCATAATATCTTTCAAACTTGTGTTCTTTTCAAATGTCATAATGGCACCGATACGAGCGTTACTTAATGAGATAACCGCCGATTCGATGTTTTTATAGAATTGTTGAGTATCGTAAATTCTTTCAATACCGAAGTTAACCGCTTTAGCGGTTTGTCTTGAGAATGGGTTAGCGATGAATTTTCTTAAGTCGCCGAGGTTTGCAAAGCAAACTGCTGATAAACCAGCGGTGCCCATAACTGCTAAGATGATGCACGCGTATA
Organism: uncultured Caryophanales bacterium; assembly: GCA_947306345.1. Classification (GTDB taxonomy): domain Bacteria; phylum Bacillota_I; class Bacilli_A; order RFN20; family CAG-826; genus RUG14515. The sequence continues at coordinate 6,972 of CAMZGG010000011.1, read as the reverse complement.
AGAGATTGAAAATAAATGAGGCAATGAATAAGACAGAACCAGCACCGAAAATAACCATTGTTAAACGGCGTTTTGAGACCTTGAAAAGGAAAAACAAAATATAAGCGTGGATAAGAATTATCAGAACGAGACTTAAAATAAAGTTACCTAGACCAACTGATGGATCTTGCCAGATAAAATTCATGGTGTTACCCCCTGAAGCGTGCAAGTTAATCATAATATATTTATGAATATATTTTCAACAAGAGATAGCAAAAATGGCTAAAAAATAGGTTATTTAGTCAATTTTCACAATTGTCGGTGTGACGTTTTTGTTTCTTCTTGCGAAAGGTTTCTTATGCTTGCTGAGGAATGATTCGGTTGCCGCAAGGCCTTTGTCGGTTAATGAGAAATATAACTTTTTGGTTTGTGTATCAAAGACTCTACCAAGATAGCCATAGCGATATAACATCATTGTTAAACGGCACACCTTTTTGCTAGTAAAAGAAATGAGTGTGCCAAAACAATCTAAATCAACGAATGGTTTAGTGTCTTCATCCACAACACCGACAAGAATCTTATAGATACCTTCGTTTAATGGATAATAATGTAAGTCGTTTAATGCTTTGATAGTGATAAGGACTTTGTAGTAAGTTTGATTAAGCTTAACTTCTTTCATGCTGATATCCTAACGATTTATAAGTGTAATGTCAAAACATTATTCTCTATTGAGAAACATTACCAAGTTATGTAGAATATTTTCGAGAAATGGAGAATTTATAATATGTCTACACCTCATAATAGTGCCAACCCTGGCGATTTTGCTAACGTTGTTTTAATGCCTGGTGATCCATTAAGAGCTAAATTGATCGCCGATACATATCTACATGATGTTAAATTAGTCACAAGTGTCAGAAACATCTATGGCTATACTGGTTACACAAAGAACGGTAAAAAGATTAGCGTTATGGCTTCTGGTATGGGTATGCCATCCATTGGTATTTACTCCTACGAATTATATTCCCGTTATAACGTTGATGTGATTATCCGTGTCGGTACATGTGGTGCCTATCAAGAAAATATCAACTTGTTTGATATCATCGTTGGTAGCGCTGCTAGTACAGATAGTAACTGGGCTCACCAATATAACTTAAATGGTCATTACTCCGCGAGTGCGGACTTCGATGTCATGGAAGCCGCAGTTAACGCTGCTAGAAAGAAAGGCATTCCTGTTCACGTCGGTAATGTCTTATCAAGCGATGTCTTCTATAACTCCGATAAAGAAGGTTGGAAGAAATGGGCGGATATGAACGTCTTAGCCGTTGAAATGGAAGCTTTCTCCTTATACTGCAACGCCGCAAAATTAAAGAAAAAAGCCCTTTGCCTCTTAACTGTTAGTGACTCTTTCTTAATCAAAGAAGAACTCACACCAGAACAAAGACAAAATGGCTTATTGAGAATGATTGAGATCGGCGTTGAAGCCGCTGAGAAATTCGCTAAATAATTAACAAATTGATTCTCATTGGTACGCATCCTTTTGCTAGAGGGGATGCGTGCTTTTTATATGCACGTGTCGCTTATTTTCTTAATTTTCTATATAAGATTAATAGAGAATTGATAACTAATACGACAGTCAAACCGGTATCCGCAAGGACTGGAACAATCATTGGGATATATGTGCTACCAAGGATTAAAACCAAGATAGCCACAACGAACTTCACAAATAAGGCGAAGACGATGTTGAAAATAGCGGTATGTCTAGCAATACGAGCAATCTTGACTGCTTCATAAACTTTCGCTGGATCATCGTTCATGATAACAACATCTGCATTTTCAACTGCGATGTCACTACCAATTGCACCCATAGCAATACCAACATCCGCACGCATAATACTTGGAGCGTCATTAATACCATCACCAACGAAGGCCACTGCTTTATTTGTGGCGCTCATTTCTCTTTCGAGAATTTCAGTTTTTTGGTCTGGTGTTAATTCGCTATAAACGCGGTCGAGGCCTAATTCATCTTTGATGTAATCAGCGTTCTCTTTCTTATCACCAGTTAAAAGGACAACACCTTTCTTTTCTTTATGTAATAATTTGACCATTTCATAGGCTTCTTTCTTCACTTCATCGTATAAAACGATGTAGCCAAGATATTTATCGCCTTTCTTACAGTGAACGATTGTGCCAATTGCTTCTTCAACGATGTTAGTAACACCATTGTTTCTCATGAACTGCGCATTACCAGCATAGATGGTTTCACCTTCATAAGTGGTTTGAACACCAAAGCCAGCGATTTCTTGATAATTGACTTGTTTAGCCGCGAGAGCTTTGACATCTACATCGTGTGTAATTGCTTTGGCAATTGGGTGTGTAGACAAGCATTCAGCCGCGTATAAAGCATTTAATAATTCTTCTTCACTAACACCATCAACATTAGCGACTTTTGTGATAGTAAAGACGCCATGAGTTAAAGTACCTGTTTTATCGGTCACAATCTTATCAACGTTATTTAATTGATCTAAATAGTTTGTGCCTTTAATGACGATACCTCTTTTACTAGCAAGACCAACACTAGCGAAGTACGCAAGTGGGACAGAGATAACGATTGCACATGGACAACCAGTAACGAGGATTTCTAATCCTCTAACAACGTATTCACTCCAGTCTTGAGTGATTAAACCACCGATTAATAATACTAAGGCGGAGATAATAACAATAGCTGGTGTATACCATTTAGCAAACTTAGCGATGAATTCATCCGCTTTGGATTTCTTTTCACCACTGTTTGAGATTAATTCAATAATCTTAGCGACTGCACTATCTTCATATTTCTTATTTACCCTAATGGTAATAGAACCTGTTTTGACTAAGCAGCCAGCAAATACTTCTTTATTTTCTTCATCGGTTAACACTGGGACAAACTCACCAGTTAAGGATGACTTATCAACATAGGCAGAACCAAAAACAACTTCGCCATCAACTGGGATCATTTCACCAGCGCTGATAACAACGTTATCACCGATTTCTAATTCTTCTGGATCAACCTTTCTAATTTCACCGTCTTTTAATAAATTAGCGTATTCCACTCTTAATTGAATGGCATTCATAACCGCTAGTTTACTTCTATTAGTGGCAATCTTTTCAACGATTTGACCAACTTGGAACAAGCCAACAACCATCATGCCTTCCATCGCAAAGTGAACGCCATGTTCCGCTGTTTCTGGTTTTAAGAGATGGATAACCGCTAAGGCGGTTGCACCTAAGACAGCGATGGTAATTAATAAGTTATGGTCAATGATGTTTCTAAGATTCTTAATATGAAGAATCACACGCCAGGTAACATCATATGTTAATAGCACTGCGGTCGCGGTATAGATAGCGAATCTAATCCAACCAGTGTTATCAAATCTTTCTAAAACTGTAAGGTTAATAATTAGGACCACGACAGCGATTAAGATTCTTGCTAGCAAGAACCACATATTCGCGGTAAATAATCTTTCTTTATGCTCGACTTTGCCTTCGATTTCACTAATATCTAGTGGATCACTTTCAACTTGAGCAATTACTTTCTTTATTTGTTCTACACTGTAAGCTTTACTCTTATATGTAATAAACATCTTATTTGTAGAGAAGTCGATATGAGCATCTTCGATGTCTTCTTGCTTTGCAAGATGGGTTTCTGACTTCTTCGCGCACATTGGACAGTCAAAGCCAGAGATGTTATAAGTCTTCTTCACCACTTTCTTGTCTAAGTCATAGATGTCTAATGGGTCGCTCTCAACTTGAGCGATAACCTTTTTGATTTCTTCAACTTCTAATTCGTCTTCTTTATATGTGACATACATTTTGTTTGTAGAAAAATCGATATGGCAACTATCGACTTTTTCATGTTTGCCTAAGTGGGCTTCACTCTTATGAGCACAGTTTGGGCAATCAAAACCAGAAATGTGATATGTTTTCTTAATCATTTTCTTCTTCCTCCTCCATCACGTGTTCATAAGCAACGCCTAATAATAAGCGCACATGTTTGTCAGATAGTGAGTAATACACTTTTGTCTTTTCTTTACGGGTTCTCACTAAGTCAGCGTCTTTCAACACTCTAAGTTGATGGGACACTAAAGATTGAGAAGCACCAATTTCTGCGGCGATATCGTTAACGCATTTTTCAATCATGCAGTCCATGTTTAAACAAGTGCCACAGTTGCAGTCACCTTCACAGACACATTTATCATCATCGAGTAACGCTAACATGATCTTTAATCTTGTTGAGTCGGAAGCTGTTTCTAGTAAGCTTTCCATTTTCTTAATTGTTGAGTTTTGAACACCTTTCATATTTCATCACCGTAATTATTATATGAATGTTCGTTCATATTTGCAATTAAAAAATGAATGACTGTTCATATAGTTGTTAGTTAGCCTAAGGCTAAAAGCCAACCACTAGACAAGTCAAATAACCAAATATATTAGCGATAACAAAGCAAATAGCTAAAATAATTAATGCTTTCCCAATAGTCTTTTTATCTTTTAAAAGAACCGTTAAGCCTAAGCCAGAGTTCACTAATAAACCAGCAAATAAAGCACCGAATGAAAGCTGACCTTCAGCGAATAATTTTGTAATTAAGATAGATGAAGCACAGTTAGGAATAAGACCAATAATAGAGGCAAATAAAGGCGCTAGATATCTATTAGAAATCATAAAAGCGGAGAACTTTTCTTCGGTAACTAAGCCAATGATAAGTCATAGTGCTAAATTGATAACAAAGACATAAGCGAGTATTTGAAGCGCATGGATTAATGGATGGATTAAATGCGCGTGCGCTGGTGTGTTTTCATGATGATGTTTATGACATTCCGCTTCTTCTTCGATATGATCAACTTCTTCAAGTTTTTGTTTTCTAATAAATAAATCAATAGAAAGACCGACTACGATACCGGTAACGAGTTTTAAGCCGATTAATGGGAAGATCATAATGGTCTTATCATTCCAGGCTTCTAATAAGACAATTAATGCCTCATCAGAGCAACTTAAGAACACAGCGATAACTGTACCGATTGTGATATATCTTTTGATATATAAGTCTGCGGCAATGACGGATGTGCCACATTGAGGAACTAAACCAAATAGAGCACCAAAGATTGGAGAACTCTTTTTTCTTTTAACTAAAAAGTTAGAAACTGGGGTTTCAATAAAGGACAAAATGACATGAAATAAGAATACGAAAGCGAAGACAATTCCACTGTCTTTTAAGGCGTCTAATAGGATGTCAAAGAATAGTTCCCAAGTCATACGGCACATATTGTAACACAAAATAAAATTTTGTAATGACAAACGATAATAATAATGAAATAATCTTCTCATGATTAAAGCAGTTTTATTTGATTTAGACGGAACATTACTCCCCATGGACGAGGAGTATTTTAAAAAGATTTATTTTGGCGCAGTCTATAAAAAGATCGCCTATTTAGGTTACACTCTTGATGAACTATTAAAGGTTATTTGGTATGGCACTAAAAAGATGATTCAAAATGATGGTAGTCAAACTAACGAGGAACTATTCTGGAAATCATTTATTGAAGTCCATCCAGATAGATTAGAAGAAAACAAAGCCAACTTTGTGGAATTCTATAACGATATCTTCCCTACTTTAGGTCATACATGTGGTTATCAACCATTAGCGAAAGACTTTATCAAGGCTCTTAAAGATAAAGGCTATGAAGTGATTATTGCTTCTAACCCAATCTTTCCAATTGTGGCCACTAAAGCAAGAATCAGATGGGCGGGATTAAATCCTGATGATTTTAAATACATCACTGCCTACGAGAATTCATCATTCAGTAAACCAAACCTTAAATACTATGAAGAAGTATTGGAAAAGACTGGTTACAAGCCAGAAGAAGTCGTTATGGTTGGTAATGATGTTAGAGAAGATATGATTGTTAATCAATTAGGAATTGACTCTTATCTCATCACTGATTGCTTATTAAATTTAGACAACGAAGATATAAATAAATACAAGCACGGAAACTTCAAGGAAGTAATGGACCTCGTGCTTGCTAGATTATAAGTTATTTAAGAAGTCGTTAGCCTTTTTAAGGACTTGCTTCCAATTATCGAATTCTAAGAGATTGTACGCTTCTTGATATTTATATATCTTGATGTCTGCGATCTCTTTTTCTTGTCTATGATAATCAAGATTATCAATTTCACCCACGAAGAGCACTACGTCTTTATCAACATCTATTTCAGGAATCTTGTAATTAATTACTTCTCTAAAGCCTTTCTTTAACGTGGCTTTAAGAGCGGTTTCTTCTAAACATTCACGTAAAGCGGTTTCTTCTTCAGTTTCATTACCTTCTACATGTCCTTTAGGAAACGACACAAAACCATTGGTTTGTTTGACCAATAGATAATGAATCTCATTATTGATAAGAATATAGGTGACAACACCACAGGATTTTTCGTATTTCATATATTTATACAAATGGAGCACGCGACGGGAATCGAACCCGCACGATTAGCTTGGGAAGCTAAAGTTCTACCACTAAACTACGCGTGCTTCTTGTAAAAAAGCCCTTTGTCAGGGCTTATTTCACTAATTTGGTGGGTACTGACGGGATCGAACCGCCGACCTTCTGTACGTCAAACAGATGCTCTCCCAGCTGAGCTAAATACCCAATTTTGCTGGTGCCGACTACAGGAATTGAACCCGCAACCTACTGATTACGATTCAGTTGCTCTACCAATTGAGCTAAGTCGGCAGGTCTAATTCGCTTTAAGTCGCTTAAATATAATAGTAAAAATTAAAATAAGTTGCAACAATAAATTATCTTTTTAATTTATGTGAGATTGATTAAGCCTTTTTCTTTTGTGGAACTGGGGAGAAGACAAAGGATAACTTTTCTTTTTTGCATATTCTTTGAATAGCAAATTTACCTTGTGTCATCGCGATTGGCAAACCACCAGGACCTTGTAACCATTGACCAGATAAG
>CAMZGG010000010.1 GCA_947306345.1 uncultured Caryophanales bacterium | reverse complement strand
TTTTTCCTCCTATCACTATCAGGCTTTGACTTTAACTCTCTCAGTGCGAATTACCTGAATACACCTTCATGACAACGCCTGTGGGTGTATCAGCAACCTCGCACGTCAACGCGAGCCGTCAACGTTTAATATCATACGTGAGTGTGTATACGCTGTCAACATTTATTTAATAAATTAAAATATATAAAGAGCAACGCCCGCAAAAAGAGGCGACACGTGATACGAAAAAGTGAGATTTTCAAAACAGAAAAAAAGACCAAAAAGTCATTTTTAGTGGTCTATTTTTCAAAATTTAATGGTGATTATGTTTGGTCTAAAACCGGTCAATTTTTGCGTTTTTGTTACCTGATCGCTTGGAGCAATGAGAGGGTCATCTCGTACCTTTTGAGGTAGTTTGAATAGTCCATTTGAGTGCGATTTCTGAGTAGTTCAGTGACCTCACAAATGACCACATAAAGAGGGGTTAAAGAGAGGTTTCCGAGGACGCCTTTTAAAGCGTGAGCGGCTTGGAAAGCACCATCTAAATCATTGTTGGCTAAATCATTCTTTAATTCATTATATGAATTATTTGATAAAAACATATCCACTAATCTAAGATACATTGATTCATTATTCATGCATCTTTGTAAGCCTTCTTCAGTGTTAGCGCCCCACTGTTTTAAACTGTCGATTGTTAACATAGTTTTTCTCCTATTTTGCGTCCTTGATAAAGCGCTCAAATTCTAAAGCTGGAACAGGTTTAGAGAAGTAATATCCCTGAACGATATCACAGCCCAATTCTTTGAGTGCTTTAACTTGTTCTTCTGTTTCTACGCCTTCGGCGATTGTTGGCACATTAAGGTATGAAGCGATATCAAGAATAATCTTAATCATCTTGTTATCGTTTTCTGTGGCAAATGCATTTCTAACAAAGATCATATCAATCTTCAAAGCGTCGATCGGAATCTTGGAAATCATACTTAAAGATGAGTAGCCAGTACCAAAGTCATCGATTTCAATCTTGAACCCTTCCTTACGTAAAGCTTCAACTTTACCAACGATGGTACCTGCTTCCTCGATACATGCGGATTCAGTTATTTCTAAGAGTAAATCTTTGTTTTCTAAACCATTAGTACCCACTATGTCTTTCAAGACATCAAGCAATTGTGGATTATATAAATCAATTCTTGAAACGTTCACTGATACAGGTATGACTTTATGGAATTTCTCTTTCCATTCTTTAATCTGTCTAGCAGCTTCTTGCCAAACATATAAATCAAGTAATTGGATTAAACCATTTTCTTCAAATAGAGGAATAAAGTTACCAGGAGAAATCATGCTCAACTTAGGATGAATCCATCTCACTAGTGCCTCAGCACTACTTAAGCATGGTTTATTGCCTTTAATGTTATATTTTGGTTGATAATAAACGACGAATTGTTTTTCCTTAATCGCAGTAGGAAATTCATCAATTAATTGTTCTTCAAATAAAGCCTTCTCTTTGAGCTTACTATCATAGATAGAGATGTTAACTATCGCACTGTTTTTGATGCGTTCTAGCGCCATTCTGGCCCTTAAAAAGCGCACATCGATATCAACACCCTTATCAACGTTTTGATAAACACCCATTTGCAAGTTAATTGGGGTTTGTTTTTCTTTATCACTATAGAAGTCGTTAGCGAGTTGGTTTAAGAACTTACTATAGTCATCAATATGAGCACAGTAAACGATGAAAGAATCTTCCTCTAAATGACAAACCATGCCGTTGACTGAAGGCATCATTTTTTTAAGGCGTAACGCAAAGTCTAATAACAGGTTATTACTAAAGTCTGGACCAAAGCGTTCTTTAATCATGTGGAACGATCTAATACCAATGACGATAGCGTCCGTCTCTTTATCTTTACGATGGGCATCAAAATCAATCGCATATTCATAGAAGAATGGTTTGGTAAATAACTTAGTTAAAGTATCTCTTTCAGCGTAGTTAATAATCTTACGGTCTTCGTATAATTCGATGACTCTTTTAACTCTCGCTAGAATGATGCCAGCTTCTGGATATGGTTTTGAGATAAAGTCAGAAGCACCTATATCAAGGCATTCAACTTCTTCTTTCTTATCTCCAGTCATAACGATGACAGGGATTTCATTTAAAGAAGGATCGTCTTCAATTTCTTTTAAGACTTCTAAACCAGACATTTCTGGCATATTTAAATCGAGGAGCACTAAAGAGACATCATCACGATGTTCTAAAAGAAGGGATAATGCTTTCTTGCCGTTTTCAGCTTCTAAAAGTTGGTATTCATCAGCGAGAATAGTTTTTAATATCTCACGATTAATAAACTCATCTTCTGCAATTAAGATTGTTCTTTTGTTACCTAAATCATTACCTTTAAAAGTGAACATACAAGTACCCTCTTTTACTTATTGATATTCTTTTTAATCTCCGCAAGGACGATATTTATATCGATTGGTTTAGCAATATGGGCATTCATACCCGCTTGTAGACATTCGGCCACGTTTTCAGAGAATGCATCCGCGGTCATCGCGATAATTGGAACATTCTTCGCATAGTCAAAGTCTAGTTTTCTTATTGCTCTAGTAGCGTCTAAACCATTCATTACTGGCATTTGAATATCCATGAAGATTAAATCGAATGGTTTATCTTGACCAATTTCTTTGATTAATTCATAGGCAACCTTGCCATTTTCCGCACGTTGGCAAACTATGCCATGCATACCAAGTAAGGTTGAAACGATTTCATAGTTAATATCATTGTCTTCGACAACCAAGATGTTAGTGCCTGTAAAGAGCAGTTGCTCTTCTTCAGGAGTGGCTTTAGCTTCAGCGTTACCGAGTAAATCCACAATCTTTTGATAAATCTTGCTTCTAAATAATGGTTTAAAGACAAAGCCATCTATGCCAGCATCTTTTGCTTCTTCTTCAATTTCAGACCAGTCATAAGCGGAGATTAAGATGATTGGGATATCTGCACCACCGATTTCTTTAATCTTCTTAGATACCTCTAAGCCACTCATATCTGGCATCTTCCAGTCCAAAATCACAACTTTATATTGATTGTTTTTATTCTCTTTAACCATCTCTAAGGCTTGCTTACCGCTTGAGGCAGTATATGTTTCTGCGCCTAAAGACCTTAACGTATCATCTGCGGTCTTAAGCAAGACTTCATCATCATCGACAATTAAAACTTTAATTGGTGGTAAGACCATTTCTTCCGCTGGTTTTTCATCAATTGGTAGATCAATTGTTACAGTAAACTTAGTGCCTTTACCAACTTCACTTTCGCATTCAATCTTACCGTTCATTAAATCCACCATTTGTTTAGTGATGGCTAAGCCTAAACCTGTACCTTGGATAGAATTGACACGGCTATCAGTCGCTCTTGTAAATGGTTGGTACATCTTCTCTAAGTATTCAGGTGACATACCAATACCATTGTCTTCCACGACGTAAATTAGTGTCACGTATCCTTCCTTTTCACTCGGAAGTTCTTTAATATCAACGGCTACTTTACCGTTTTCATTAGTGTATTTAAGAGCATTAGATAGTAAGTTTGTGAAGATTTGGTTAAGTCTTAACTTATCAGCGTATAGCCATTCATGGTTGAAATCATGGGTTCTAAAACTGAAGTCAATATTCTTCGCTCTAACCATTGGTTGAGAGATATTAACGAGGTTTTCAAAAGTATCAACGATAGAGAATGGAAGTGGGTTCATTGTTAGCTTGCCGCTTTCAACTTTGGAAATGTCCAAAATATCATTAATCAAAGTTAATAAGTGATTACTTGCTAAAGCAATCTTTTTCAAAGCATCTTGTGTTAAGTCTGGATTATTAGGTTCACGAGAGGCAATTGTGGTTAAGCCAACTATTGCGTTCATTGGTGTTCTAATGTCATGAGACATTGTGCTTAAGAAGTCAGTCTTTGCTTTATTCGCAGATTCCGCAGCCTTACTAGCGTCTTGTAAGTTCTTGTTTAAAACAAGAAGAATGATTAGGTCGACAATAAATAACGCGCCTAAACCAATGGCGATAATGATAATTGTTAGCCAGTCAGTGGAGACATTAGTGATATCTTCCATAGGAATGGTTGTGATAATTGTCCACTCTTCTTGGTTAGCGATTTGGGAATAGGCCATGAATAATTCATTGCCTTTTGAATCTTTTATCACCATTGTTCCAGATTCTGTGGTCACCTTTTGCTGCACAGCTTCTAGTTCAGAACTGGAAGGAAGATTATATGAACGATAGTAATTAAAGAACGAGGTGCTCTTAAATGAACTATGGTGGAAAACGTAAGCACCAAGGTTTTCTTGTGAAGAGTTATCAATAACTGCCACTTCTAAGTGTTTGAAACCACTTGGGAATGTCCACTTAGTGGACAAGTTCCTTGTTGGAATAACACGCATTAAATAGCCGTTATATGTTTGCGATGGATCAACATCATCTTTTAATGTGATTTCTGTATAGAAAGCGATTGAAGATTCTAAGCTAATAGGATCAGTAAATTCAGGGGATGTTTTAACACCTTCGTTATGGGAGGTGAAAACCTTTTTGACTAAGTCAGAAGAAAATTCCACTGTATAGTCACTAGCGTTGTTTTTATGTGGTTTAGTGGCAATACCTTTATAGGTTTCTAGATTAATAACATGGGCAACAACATCGCTATCAATGATTGATTGGGCAACGAAATCTCTAGCTCCTTCCATTGTGGTTTGATTTTGATTTAAATATCTCGCCCAAGAACGGCACAAATGACTTTCACCTAAAAGGTAATTGTTAGTCATGCTTGATAAAGAACTGTTGGCGCTTATGAAACTATCTTTATTCGCTTGAACAGCATGATTCCTTGATGAGCGGATATATTGCAACTCGCCAAAAGTTAAGCCACCAACAAATAAAACGTTAATAGCTATAATAAAAAACGTTAGGTATTTGCGCTTAGAAAATATTTTCATTTCAATATCATATTATCTTATAAAGATGATAAAAGACATTGAAAATATGATAAAACCAATAATTTTAAAAATGCGAAATCTCTTAAATAATGACAATATTCATTGTAAAATGACCTTAATAGTAAAGAGGGATTCACTATGAAAAGAACGATAGGTTTGTTTTTTGCAACCGTGATGGTTTTAGCGACTTCAGGCTGCAACAGCGAGAAAGCATTTTCTCCAAATTTAGATACCACCACTGCATGTAAGATTTCCGTTAAAGGACACTACGATAACTTTGAAGCATTGGATGAACAGATTCATAAGTTCAATTCTTTTTATCCAAACGTTGAAATCACATACACAAAAGTTGATAACTACACCAAAGAAGATGTTGCTAACGCTTTATTCGTCGGCGACACCGCACCTGATATTTATTTTATAAATAACGCTTGGGAAAGCGATTCACGTTATACAAACTTATTCAAATACGCTGAAGATTTGTCAGATCCAAAAATCGATATTGATTTAAGTGCGGTTAGAGATGGCCTTATTTATAAGGATAAAGAAGGGCATGTTCCATTTGTCCCAATTTTTACTAATTCATATGGCATGATTGTTAACGAAGAAATCTTCTCTAAAAACAATCTTTCAATCCCAAAAACATACACACAATTAGTGCACGTTTGTAATTCATTAATCGAATTAGGTTACACAAGCCCAATTATGAGTTACAACGCTTCTTTATATTCGTTATATTTCCCATACTTCTTATCCACGATTAATGGTGACAAAAAGGCTGTTGACGCTTTAAATAGCTTAGAAGCAAGCGCTGGTTCCTACCTTAAAGAAGGTTTAGAAAAGGCTAATGATTTCAATAATTATCACTTCATCGATAAGGCTAAATGTACTGAAGAAATTGCCAAAGATAACACAGACGGTATCTGTTTACGCTTCTATAAAGGTGATGTTCCAATGATGTTTACTGAAGTTAATAGATTATCAGGAAGCCACAAGAGAGAAGCAAGTTCTGAAGAATACAAAAAGAATCCATTTAAATATAGTTTCCAACCAATTCCTACAGACGATAACGGTGGTTATTTCTTCAACACTATCACCTTATCCTTCGCGGTCAATAAGGAAAGCAAGAACTTAGAAATGGCAAATGAATTCATGAGATTCTTAATCAGATCTCAAAGTTTGAATGAAATGAATTCTTCTAAGAGACAAATCTCTCCTGCTAAAACATTAGGTGACGATAAGTTATTTAATTCCTTTAAGCAGGTTCTTAAAGAAAACCGTGTCTTGTATAACTACACGGTCGGTCTTTCATCTAACGCTGATACACAAGCTAGAAAAGCATTTGATGCTTTATTAGGCGGCGCTTCTATTAATGAAGCAATGGCCCAATATGGTTCTTATTAAATCTCTTCTTTCTTTGCGCGGATAGAAAATTTACATCCACAATAATGTTGGAAGTATAGTCCATATTTTCTGACTATATCGAGAGATTTTTCATATCCGCCATTTTTCTTGAAGTCAGCAGGTAACCATTTGACTCTTTTGCCTTCCGCAAGTTCAAAACCAATCTTGTTTAAGTCTTGAGAGTTTTTAAATCTAGAGATGCTCATAACTGTGCCGACATAGTCATAACCACGTTCATCCGCTAGTTCAACAGCTTGACCCAATCTCTTTCTGAAACAGATACGGCAACGATCCATGCCTTCGCGTTGTTCTGCGTATGGTTCTAAATCTTTGTTGTAGGTTGCATTGTCATAATTAAATTCAATGACTTCGATATCTGCGGAAATAGCTTTTAAATAACCCTTAAGTTCATTGAGACGACGATGGTATTCTTCTTCTGGATAAATATTGGAGTTGTTGTAAATGATTGTGATCTTAAAATACTCTTTAATTAATTCAAACGGATAAGTGAAACAAGGGCCACAGCAGACATGTAAAAGCAAGGTTGGCTTTTCACCTTTTTCTTTAATGTTTTTAAGTAACTTCTCTTGTTCTTTTTGATAATTAATCTTTGTTTCTTCCATAAATAAACATCGCATCCCCGAAGGAGAAGAATCTATATTTTTCTTCCACTGCATGCTTATAGACTTCTAAAGTAAATTCTCTTCCCATAAAAGCGGAAACAAGCATGATTAATGTTGATTTTGGTAAATGGAAATTAGTAATTAAAGCATCAATTGTTTTATATTCGTAGCCAGGTTCAATAAAGATATTTGTGGCTTCTCTTGTAGGTTTAAATTCACCATACTTAGAATAGTTAGCTTCTAAGGTTCTAACAGATGTTGTACCAATAGCAATAATGCGTTTGCCTTCCGCTTTAGCTTTATTTAATCTGGCAGCGGATTCTTCACTCATTTCATAGACTTCACTATGCATGACGTGGTCTTTGGTGTCTTCGACTTTGACTGGTCTAAATGTACCTAAACCAATATGTAAGGTCACATCCACGACTTCAACGCCTTTAGCTTTAAGTTTTTCAAAGATTTCTTCGGTGAAGTGGAAACCAGCGGTAGGTGCAGCCGCACTACCTTCGTATTTAGCATAGACAGTTTGATATCTATCATTAGTGCATAATTGTTGCGCAATATATGGTGGTAAAGGCATTTTACCTAATTGATCTAAGACTTCTAAGAAGATGCCTTCATAGATGAATTTAAAGACACGCAATCCTTCTTCTCTTTCTTCAATGCATTCTGCGATGAGTTTTCCTTCACCAAAATCCACTCTTGCACCGACTTTTAAAGATTTAGCAGGTCTAGTTAAGCATTCCCAGTTATCACCGTCTAATTGCTTCAAAAGCAATAATTCACAATGCGCACCAGTGACTTCCTTAACACCTAATAATCTGGCAGGAATAACTTTAGTGTTGTTTCTCACTAAAACATCGCCTTCGTGTAAATAATCAACGATGTCATAGAAGTGTTTATCTTCATGTGTTTTTGTTTCTCTATTAACGAGTAAAAGACGAGAATGATCTCTTTTTTCACTTGGTCTTTGGGCAATAAGGTCTTCAGGAAGATAATAGTCAAATAAATTAATGTTCATTAGAAACCTCTTTCATCACCGAATTCAGCGAGTTTCTCTTTCATGAATTCTTCATATCTATCTTCTTGGATAGCCACTCTAGCTTCTTCCACTAATCTAATAAGGAATCTGACATTGTGGATAGACATTAATCTCTTGCCAAATGTTTCATCACAAATATGTAAGTGTCTTAAATAGGCTTTTGTGTAGTTCTTACAGCAATAGCAGTCACATTTATCATCTAATGGAGTAAAGTCTTCTTTATATTTTTCGTTTTTAATATTCACACGACCATGACTTGTCATGAGAGCGCCGTGTCTAGCTAATCTAGTTGGTAAAACGCAGTCAAACATATCAACGCCACGTAAGATGCTACCTAAAATATAGTCGATAGATCCAATACCCATAACATATCTTGGTTTATCTTCTGGTAAGTATTTAATTGCGTAATCAATCATCTCAAAGAATTTTTCTTTTGGTTCACCAATGGATGTACCACCGATGGAATAACCTGGGAAATCCATTTTCACTAATTCTTCAGCACACATTTTTCTTAAGTCTTCGTAGTCGCCACCTTGGACAATACCAAATAAGGCTTGGTCTTCTCTTGTGTGAGCATCTAAACCACGCTTAGCCCATCTTAATGTTCTTTCAGTGGATTTCTTGCAGTAGTTATAGTCCGCTGGCCAAGGAATACATTCATCAAAAGACATGGCGATATCTGAGCCAAGTTTTTCTTGAATGCCAATAGAAACTTCAGGTGAAAAGAATAATCTATCACCATTCAAATGGCTCTTAAATTCGACACCGTCTTCGGTAATTTTGCGATTTTCAGCGAGAGAAAAGACTTGGAAGCCACCACTATCTGTGAGGATTGGACCATCCCAATTCATGAACTTATGTAAGCCACCCGCTTTAGCGACGATATCCGCTCCTGGTCTAATGGAAAGATGATAAGTATTGCCTAAGATTGTACCAGCTCCCATTTGATGGAGTTCTTCTGGAGATAATGTCTTAACAGTGGCTAATGTGCCAACAGGCATAAACATTGGTACTTCACAATCACCATGAGGGGTGTGGAGGATACCATATCTAGCACCTGTTTTCTTATCAATGTGTTTGATCTCTAAATAAAAGTTTTTCATAACGTAGTTATTATACTTGCTAAACCGAATAGTGCAAACAAAAAGCGTAGCATGTGCTACGCCTATTGTCTTAATAGTTATTCTTACTTAAGAATGAGTTTTCTTAAATTGAGAGCGCCTTTACCTTCGTAAACGAATGTAACTTGGTCTTTTTCGCCGCCTTTTTCAACTGGGAATTCGATGACGGCTTCACCATTAACATTGATTTCTTGGACGGCTTCCTTATCACCATACTTCATAACAAGCTTACCTTGAGCCTTGCCATCTAACTTAATAGCGAAGGATTTGGTCTTCTTTAAGTCGAAGTATTTATATGTGACGGAACAACCATCGTTGAAGTTCTTAATGTATTGGTTTGGATTTTCTTCTCTATCTTTGCCTTCTTGTGTTAAGAATGGTTCTTTACCATGGCCACCTTTGAAGATGCCATAGAATCTGTTACCATCTTTAGCTCTTAAGCCACAACAGATAGATGCGAAGTATTCGCCTTCACCTGGTAATGGTTTGCCATATAAACCTTGGGATGTTCTTTCAACTTGCTTGAAGGAGCCATCTTTTTCCATGAACATTTCCTCGGCAAAACCTTGTCTGGAGAATTGGCATTTATTTGTTTGTCTGTGAGCGAACACGTAGTAACGACCATTAACTTCCACCATGGAGCCGTGTGTGTTACCTGTGAAGTCACAAGCATCTTTGCTGTTTTCAATGCCTCTTAAACCGATATCACCATTAGAAACTAATGTACCACCTTTTCTGAATGGACCTTTTGGTGTATCACCGATACAGTAGAATAATTCGTGACCGGCTTGTGAGGAATAGATGAAGTAATATTTATCTTTGAACTTACGCATTGAGCTCGCTTCGAAGAAAGCGTGAATGCCATATTCACCATCCTTATCACATTGGATAGAAGGAACTGTAGTGATTGGTTCGCTGATAACTGTAATCATATCTTTTGGATCGAGTTCAACAACGGCACCACCGAGAATGTTCTTCGCGCTTAAGCCTAAGACAGGATAGAACAAGGCGGAACCATAGTATAAATAGACGTGACCATCTTCGACATAAACTGCTGGATCAAATGGTGCGTAATTCTTTTGCCATTTTGATAAATCAACTTTACCGTGGAATTTGAATGGGCCGGCTGGGGAATCAGCAACCGCACAACGAATAACCCAAGAGCCTTTTGTGAAGCCAGGTGCTGGTGAATAGTAAATATAATATTTACCATCTGGGCCTTGGCAGACGTCAGGCGCATAGAATTGGGTTTTCATCTTATTTAATGGGTCATCTGTCTTTTTCCAGATAACACCTTCATAACGCCAATCGGATAAATCATCAAGTGGAGCGGACCAAGTGATGTAATCATTTAAACAGAAACCGCTACTTCCGAAACGGTCATGGGAACCATAGACATAAACACGTCCGTTAAAAACGTGTGGTTCACCATCAGGGACGTATTCAAAATTTGGTAAGTAGGGATTAGTTACTACTTTTTTCATTATAAAACTCTCCTATATGTACATATCCACTTTACAACAAAAAAGCATCCGCAATGATTGTAAACTTGCTATTTGCATATGACAATCTTACGAATGCGCGTGTTTAATTAGAGAACTTTGATAAAGTCGTCTTTTCTATCTTTAACCTTTAAGGCGCCTTCATCTTGTGGATAACCGAGGATACAGCTACCAACAATTTTGTAATCTTCTGGAATGCCTAAAGCCTTTTTAACTTTTAACCCATTTTTTGTATTGAATAAATCATCGAATTGATTGATCCAGCAAGAACTGAGTTTTAAAGCATGAGCGGCTAAGAACATATTTTCTAAGATGCAGGAGCAATCTTTATCAGTGAACATATCTTCACGAGGAGCGCCCACTAAGATGATTGTTTTAGCGCCATACATGCAGTCACGATTCTGCTCATTTAGCGACAACGTCCTCAACTTTTCGACATATCTCTTGCTGTTAACAACGTAAATGTTAGCGATTTGTCTGTTTTTCGCACTTGGAGCGAATTTACCAGCTTCCGCTACTTCTAAGGCTTTCTTGAGTGAAACTTTCTTGTCGCTATAAGCTCTACAGCTAACGCGAGACTTGATGAGTTTAAGGACTTTGTTTTCCATAAATTATTTTAACCTCTTATCTATAATACTTAACAGTCATTAAAGCGATGTTTTTATTTGTTTCGTAATCACTCTTTACTTGTGATTGATCGACATCAATTCCTTTATCATGACAGTACTTCACAAAGTCTTTAGTGAAGAACCATAAGCGAAGGTCACGCTGGACAAATGTGTCGTTGGAGACAAACTTTTCGTACTTGAATGGCATGTAATAAAGTTTGCCATCGGTGTAGACAAAGTTATCTGGTTTCATATCTAAAGCCATTCTATCGTTTCTAGCGTACCAATAAGCTTTGAACATTAATTCAAGAACTTCTTCTGGAAGAGCGCCTTTTTCTTTAAGGATATCAAAGCAGTTTTCACCCTCGATATAATCGAGAATAGCCCATCTGAGTTTCTTATCGTATAAATAGCATTTAGGATTGCTTACACCAGAAACTCTTAAACGATGTTCACAATCAGTAAACTTCTCAAAGCCTTCTGGATCATTATCAAATTTCTTTAATAAAAAATATTTGCCTTTTCTTTCTACTTTGAATGAATGATCACTGATTTGTTCGATGACTTGATAGTTTTTTCTTTTAATTTCAATTTCTTCAACCATACCTACATTATACATATTTTTTTGTATGTTTATTACCTGTTTACTATATCAATCAATCTTGAATAATCCGCTTTTGTTTTGTGTTTCAAATCGTGTGGAATTTTATTGGCTCTTTTATAAATGATCCCATTCATTTTCTTCGTGATAACTCCAGTATAGACGACATATTTTTGATTATTAAAAGCAAAACTAAAAGCCTCTTTTATTTTTGAATTAGCTTTTAAAACCTCGTCATCTACTAAGTAATTATAAAATCCTAATTGTGAATATTTCTTTCTTCCAACAATTTGTAATTTCCCTTTGATCAATCTGCCTAAATCACCTGTGAAATGAACATGATCTTCGGAGATAACGGTATCTCCTTTGACCACTATTTCACCCACTCCGTTTTCATCTAAATTAGCGATTTCAATTTCCACACCTTTGATTCCTTCATCAAAAGTGAAAGGGTTTTCAATATATTTCCTCACAGTGGTCTTGTATATCATCGCGCTTTCAGAGGCACCATAAACGTAAGTAATATCAGCGTTAGGTAAATTATTTTGAAGGTGCTTGGATTCTTCACTATAAAGGATTGCTCCTCCAATAAAAGCCCTGTTAACGCTGCTCATTGGTTTTTTGATTGTTTGGATAGATTTAATAGTCGCGATTAACGCTGTTGGATTGAATTTAGAAACAGCGCTTGGATTCTTATTGATAATTGTGCTATAGCCTAAAAACAAAGACATAATTGAATACATTGGTAATAAGGCATAAAGCAATTCGTTTTCAATAAAATCAATGTTGTTTTTAATCATCTCCACTTGGTCGAATAAAAATGATATGTCTCTAAGAATCATTTTAGGCATTCCTGTTGTCCCAGAAGTGAATGTGGTAACACGACCAGAATCTTTATAAGATTCTAAAGGGGAATAATTTTTAAGTTTATTTGCATTAATTTTCTTGATATTTCTTGGAAAAACAAAAGAAATAAACTTGGTTATATGATCACAAATCATCGTCTTTGTAGAGGACATATTAAGCATTGCTTTTACTTTTTTTCTATCCTTAAAAGAATCAATGATTACGAGATTTTTTCCTGAAAGAATAACACTAAAAGCGGTGACATAGAATTCATATGTGTAAGGGTAAGAAAAGATTAAAATATTATCATCTTCGACTTCAGTTTTTATTAGATTATTCATCTTAAAAACATCATTTAAAAATTCCGCAAAACTCTTTTTAATCCATTTATGATTTTGTTTGAAAATAAGCGCGGTTTTATGGTTATTTTTATTGTTTAAAACAAATTCATCAATTATTTTCATACACTAAAAAATCCCCATAGAAAAACGCTCTATCGTTTTCAATATCTTGTGTTGTATTAATTCTTTGATGGTTATTAAAACTTCTTTCATTCATCATGTTCCAAAAAGCCACTCTCCCTTTTGGATTTAATGCGTTAAATATCAGGTTTTCATAGTTAATGGTTTCTTCTTGACTCATATATTCAAAAATATCTGATAAGTTCATAAAGTCATATTTTTTATTTAATACGTCTTTAAAATCTCTTTGGACAACTTCGATATTGCCAATGTTCTTTTTTATTTTATAAAAGTTCTCTTTTTCCGCATAAAAAGGTAAGGCTTCATATGTGTTTTTTAAAACATAATTAAAGTAAGGATTATCTTTATTTAAAAAGTTATAAAATCCACGGTCCACTCTTTGTTTAAGCAATGTATGTAGATGGCCTTTAGAATACTTAAAATAGTTTTCATCTCGACCATTTTTCTTCATAACTTTCTTAGAGAAGAAAATCTTAAAAACAAATTTAAAACGTCTAGTACAAATGTATTTGTTATAGCATTCTCTTTGCTCTTCAATGGTTGTCGCATTAGCGAATTCTTTAATATGTTTTTCTTTAGCTAAAAGAGGCAAGACTTTCTTTCTAAACAATCTGAAATAATATTCAAACCTTCCGATATGGGCTAAACCTAATTCAATTAAGAATAAGTGATTATCGAAGTAGTTCTTGGAGTTTTCATCTAACTGTGTAGAGACTGTTTTATAAATATCTAATCGATTTCCTTCTTTAAGTCCTAATAGAATTAGGAATTCATCATAATCTAGCACCTTAATCGCGGTCTTTTTTAGCTCCCCTAAAGCAATTTGTGAAGGGTTATTATCAAACGCTAGGACGTGCACTTTATCATTAACTAAAAAGGCTAAAGAGTTATCTAAACCAGAAGCAATTGAAAGAATCTCTTTCTCGTTGTTGTTTAGATATTTTTTGAGCATTAAAAAATCTTCATGACAGTTACTGTAATGAATATAATTCTCTTCTTTAAAATACTTTTTAATGTTCAATGGTGATTTCTCCTTTTGTAGCGTCTAATGTGACTATATCGCCATCTTTTATATATTTTCTAGCATCGCTAACTCCGACGATAGCAGGTAAACCAATTTCTCTAGCGACAACAAAGCTATGCGATAGCATGGAACCATGTTCCACGATTAAGCCCGAGGCAAGCGGGAACAAGCTAATCCAACCTGGATCGGTTCTTTTAGTTAAGATAATATTCCCTGGAGTGAATGAATCAGTAGAATTCTCTAAAACCGATACTCTAGCAGTGACTTTGCCTTTTCCTGAAGGAATACCATGTAAATCACCCACTCCTTCTCCAAATAACACTGGAAGGGGCTTATGATTATAGAAGGCCACTCTATCATAGTATTCGGATTTCTTGTAGATTTCTTGTTGAGCTTTTCTTTCTTTGATGATGTTTCGATAATCTTTCTTCAAAGAAAATACTTCATCTTTAGTTAAATAGAAAACATCTCTTTCATCGTCAATTCTATTTTCTTTAACAAAGTTACGACCCATATTAAGGAAAATATTTCTTACGATAGAGAAAATATAAGTTCTTCTTAATCTTAAACGCTCTCTATTTTGAATATATTTTCGAGCTTTATTAGCGAGCTTTATTAACTTCTTAGGAATCTCAACTTTTTCAATTGTTACTGTTGAAGAAGATTCGAAAGTTAAAGATTGTTTAATCATCTTAAAAATCATACTTGGATCTTCAATCATGGTGATGGTTTCTAGTTTTAACTCATCCATCACTCTTGAACCATAGCCGTGCACATACCCACTAATCATCTCGGAAAGAGCGTTATCCTTTTGATGATATTTGTCCATTAACTCTTCTATTGATAAGGCGACGAATTCTTCTTTAATGGTCTTGTTTGAATTAATGTAATTTAAAATCTTTTCAAACTCAGTGGCAGAAGCAGCACTTTCTACTTCCCCGTTATTATTAATAGCAGTAGCGATAATCTTATCAGCATCTTGATATTTCTTTGCTTTTTCTTTTAAAGAGCCAAAGTAAAACATCACCGCAGTATCATTGAAAATTGGAGTGGTAAATTCAGGGACAATATTTTTCGATATTTGATTGTATAAATTGATGCATTCTTCATTAGTGAGATTTAGCTGTTTTCCATAATATGGACCCACTATTTCGTTAAACCTATTTAAGAACTTATCTGATAAAGGAATGATATTGGTGAGTTTATTTAAGAATATCGTTCCGGATTTGATTAAACTAAATAAGTCAAACTTAACTCTTCTTTTGCTAGAAGAGCTAGTTTTAACCCCCATCATGCTTTCCATATATGAAAGAGATTTCCTAGAAGGAAAAACACCCGTTACATGATACCAGCTGAAGAGGTTATAATAAATTTTTCCTTCATAAACATAAAGCATGTTTTTAAATGAATTATCTAACGCATCCATAATCTTTTTAGGTGCTTTAACCGTAGCAAATGTGGCTTTATAGACAGCCTCATAAATCTCTTTAGCGAAAGACGCGGTTAGAGGTGAGACAACTCCATAATAAGATTCAATGATATTGGAATTATCTATCAGTAAAGTTAATTCCTTAGAATTGATATCTTTATATGTAGTGATTGCTCTAGTTTGTAAGAAATAGACTTTATGGCCTTTGATGGCGAATTCGATATCTTGGAATCTATCCGTTTTTAATGCCACTTTATTACTTAATTTAACGACTTTGTTAATTAGTTCTTTAGATAAGATATCTTCGCCTTTAGTTATGATATTTTTACCATTTACATAGTAATTAGTAGCATCAATATCTCCATTAACAAGCTTTTCTCCTGTGCCTTTGCAAACAGAAATAACAGTTTCAAATGTATTATTGGTCACTGGATTAATAGTGTTTATTACGCCCGCATAATCAGCATCCACCATTTCTTGAATCACAACAGCAATACGGATATTACTTGTTTGTAGATGGTTATTTTTACGATAATTAATGGCTAGTTCAGAAGCAGCAGAGTTTATCACTTTCTTAATGTTTTCTTCAATGTCGTTATATTTGACGTTTAAGAACGTATCGTGCACTCCTGCAAAAGAATAATTATCACTATCTTCATCTATGCCTGAAGATCTAACAGCGTATAATTTATGCTTTTTGCAGAAACTCTTAATATAGGCTTCAACAAGTTCTTCATTATAAGGAAATAAAGCGCTAGCAGGGACCACGATAAATATAGGGGTTTCTTTTAAATCCATCTTTAATAAGTGATAGCCTTTACCTCCTACTTCATTAAGTGAATATATAGTTTTCTTTTTTCTAAAGGCAAAAATGATAGACAATACAAACGCTAATGATGTAAACACAATAGCGGGCACTAGTTCTTTAAAAGCATAAAAACAAATAAAAATACAAGCCACTGGTGCTAATAAACTAGTGATATACCACTTCCTAATAAGTTGAGAAATGATTAATAGAGCGTACAAAGCAAAAAACAAATAACACCCAGAGATAATAGTGAAAACAATATAAATAGCGCTTAAACAAATAGCGGTAATTAACAAGGTAATTCTATTGAATAAGACCTTATCATTTATCTTATCTTTATAAAAATCAAAATAATCATCACACACTCTTATCAATAAGAAGAAAGAAACAAACATGATTAAAGAATAATGGAAGAAATGGACTTCGTTACTAATCAAGAAAGACACTAAAAATATGAGACTATAAAAACTAATTGAGAGAACAATATTTAATGCATATCTCTTAAGAAATAGTTTCATATTACCACCATCGTTTTGAATAGATTTTTGCTTTTAGCATCAGTTTCTTATACGATATGTCAGCGTAATCGCAAAGCATCTTAATTTCTTTATTTGCTAGTTCGACATCATCGTTGGTTTTTAATTTTTCCAAGCCTTCTTCTCTAGTGATTGTGCCTTCTCTAATTTGTACAGATATTTCAGGCATCAAATGGCTTCTTCTAGCCACTAAGTTCTTTAGATAAAGAGCGCCATGATGAATCATACAGTCAAAATGTTCTTCCTCAGAAGTAACTCTCCAAGAAGTATTTTCCACTAGTTCTTTTATAATAGCGTCCTTATCATACCTATGATACAAGAAGTAGCCTATAAAAGGTCTAAACCCATTTTTATAGCCGTCGATAAGCAAAACATCTTTGATGGTTTTCGCCAAATCTTTATCAACGAGTTTAGATATCACATTAATCATTTGGGCATATAATTCCGCTGGATCCTTACTATCTTCCGCTAAGCCATCTTCAATCATTGGTTTGAAATAATCAGTATCTGCAATTTGGTAACTACGCATCATTTGGGGGATGCTTCTACCATGAATCATCACTGCCGCATCAATCTTTGATGGATAATTAATCATTGCTGCGTAGCCAAGAAAAGAACACGCTATACAAGGCGAAAGATATCTAGAAACGATATATTTATACATCTTTTTAAGAATACTGTTGTCGCAAACAACATATTCGTGTTCAACGCCAAGTTCTTTAACAATCGCATTGATTTTATCTTTTGCCTCAGGAGACATAAAGCCATTATCTAAAGTGAACGCTTTGACTTTAAGGCCGTATTGTTTAACCAATTTATATAAAACGTAGGTAGAGTCTTTCCCACCAGAAAAGCCCACTGCGGCATCATATTTATGTCCTGTATTTTTAATCTTTTTAAGGAACAGCCTTTCTAGATTCTCATAATCGTGAAGTTTGTCTTTGATAGAATCATAGGCCTCACAAAAAGAACACACACCATCCTTATTAAAGTGAATGTGTTTAACGGTTTTGTCATTAACACATCTCGTACAAACTTTGTTATTTATTCTCATATTTAAATAATCCGAAATGTTTCTTTCTAATTTCGTAACCAGAAGAAATTGATTCCATTACTTTTGTTCTATCATTTTGGAAATGGTGAAGTAAAGTATCATAGCCTTGCTTAGATACATAGTCATAGCCAATGTCTATAAGTTTTAATAACAGAAGCTTGTTTCTTTCGGATTTTCTAATACCAATGGTTTTTGAAACAAAGAATCTCTTTTCAGGATCTTCATAAGAGAAGATGAACGCCACTAATTTATTGTTTTTTGAAATAGTCATTAAAACAGGAGTAACACTCTTGAAAGCTTCAACATATATTTCTTTAAAATCTTCAAAGTTAATACTTCTATAATAATCAGCCTTCTCAAACGCTTCGCTCGCGGCATCATACATTTCTTCCAAATAGTTATAGCAATCTTCACCAACGACGATTGATGAAGTGTATTCGTTAGGAAGTTTGATTCGCCTTGCCATTTTCCAAATCTTTTCATTCATTTTAGATAATGTCGATGAGTAAGAATGGAATAACTTAAAACCATTACTTTCCAAAACATCATTAATTTCTTTATTGCTTATACAATCTGGATAGAGTTTCCAATCAAAATTATCCAAAACTAAACGATATTTGTACCATGTTTTGCCATCTATTGGACCAATGAGTTTATTCCTACATTCCGCTTTTATTTGTTTAATGACGTTATCAAAGTCTTCTTTGTTTGAATATTCAATAAATCCAAACATTGAGTAATCTTTGAAGTTAATGACTGTAATATTGCTATCGTGAGAGGAATAAATTTGATAATCATCATGATCAATCATTCTTTCCTTACGTTCTATTTGCTTAACTAAAGTCAAAATATCATCTAAAGCATCAATGTGATATTCATAATTGCTACATGCCATATAGCCATATTTTGCATAGCAGAATTGAACGCATTTATGGTTAGAGATTTCATCGTAATCAAACTGAGAATCTCCAACGAAAAGAATTCTATCTTTATAACCATTAGTGACTTTTTCTAAGTGTTGTTCCTTATTACCTTCACTAATAGAGAAAGTACCTTTAACATAAGGAGTTAAATTAGAAATGGCCATAAAGCCATCAAGGAAAACTCTAGGACAGTTAGACATGATATATAAGTCATATTTCTTTGATAACTCTTCAAATACACTAACAATATCTTTAGAACAAAACTTTGGGTTTTTAGCGCAGTATTCTGCGACATATTTAACAGCGATTCTTCCCATTGTTTCTTTGTCAGGGCAATGTGGGAATAGTTTTAAAACGACTTGTTCAAGCTTAACGCCAAGACATTCTCTTACAACATCATCGCTTTCAGGAGTAAATGAAAACTCTTCAGCGATTTTTTTATAGCTCTCAATATAGGCTTCCTCTGTTGTCCAAAGAGTGCCATCTAAATCAAAGACGATTTTACTAATCATATCACCTATTCTATATATTTTTGTTTTCTTAGAAAAGAAAAAGATACTATGTTTCAAGAGGGACATATATAATATTGGCATTCAAGGGAGAAGATTTATGGACAAGAACATTGAAAGATTTATCCGCTACGCGAAGATTGATACTCAAGCAGACGAAAATGCAGGCATTACTCCTTCTACAGAAAAGCAAAAGAATCTTAGTCGTCTTTTAGTCAAAGAATTAAAAGAATTGGGTTTAGAAGTTGCCTATATGGATGAATATGGTATCGTTTACGCTCACCTTAATGGTGAAGGTGACGTTATCGGTTTAAATTCACACGTTGATACTGCTTTAGAAGTTACTGACACAAATGTTAATCCACGTATTGTCACTAAATGGGATGGCAAAGATATCATCTTAAATGACCAATATAAAATCTCCTTAAATCAATTCCCTCATATGGAACAATTCGTTGGCAAAGATTTAGTTGTTACTGATGGTAACACATTATTAGGCGCTGACGATAAAGCCGGTATTGCCATCATTATGGCGGTCCTTGACTATATCAAAGAACATCCTGATTTCAAACATCACCCATTAGCCATTGCCTTTACAGTGGATGAAGAAATCGGTGAAGGCCCAAAACATTTCTCTTTAGAGAAGATGGGTGCGGATTACGCTTTCACTATTGATGGTGGTGATGTCCATAGCATTGATATTGAAAACTTTAACGCTCAACAATTAAGAGTGAAGATTGATGGTGTTTCTGTTCACCCAGGCGAAGGTAAGAACACCTTAATCAATGCTCTTCAATTACAAGCGGAATTCATTGGTATGCTTCCTCAAAAGGAAACACCATACTACGCTGATGAAGGCTACTGGCATTTAACTTCAGTTAACGGCACTAGCGAACAAGTTGAATTCGTTGCTATTTTAAGAAACTTCTCTAGAAAAGCTTTAGAAGAATTAGACACTAAGATTTATAAGATTCGTGACGAATTAGCGGCTAAATATCCAAAGGCCACTATTAAAGTGGAAATCAGCGAACAATACGAAAACATGAAACCATACGTGGATAAAGACCCACGTCCAGTTAAGAAAGCAGAAGCTGCACTAAGAAAACTTGGCATTGAACCAAAATTTGAACGTATTAAAGGTGGAACTGACGGCGCAACTTTCTCCAAGATGGGTTTGGTTACACCAAACTTAGGTACAGGTAGTGGTAACCACCACGGTCGTTTTGAATATCTTTGCATCCAAGATTTCAACAAGATGATTGAAATTGTCCTAGAGATTATTAAAAGATAATCTTTGAAGAACTCTAAGGTAAGGATTACGATAGAGTTATGAGAAAAAGTGGCACACTACATATCATCCTAGAGATTGTAACCATTTTAAGTAACATCATCATTGGTGTGACTATTTTAACTTTTATCGCTTATCAACATCAGGAAGGTCTTGACCTCAACAAATCATTTATTGGTTCTATTGTTTTAGCAATAGGCGCAACTGAAATGGTTGAATTCCTCTCTCTTAAGACTCTAGCGAAACTCCGTAATATTCCTAATGCTGTCGTTGCTTTATTATCGATGATATTAGGTATCCTTTTAATGACACTTGATATGGAATTAGCCACCGCTTGTGTCGTTTGGGGTATTTGTAGCATTGCCTTCCAAGTGGTCAAAATAGTGAACGCGGGTATCAATATTCTCAAGCAACCATTCCTTAATGTGGTCATTATTATCCTTTGTGTAACCGAAGCGATTTTCGCTATCTTCTTAATCGCTAATACCGTTGAAGCATTAGATCACCACTTCATCTTTATTGGTATCTCATTACTCGTTGAAGCCTTTATATTGCTCGTTGAATTTTTGATTCATCGTTATCAGAAATAAGTATTACAAAATACTACTTTCGTCTACCTTCTCTTGTAAAAGAGATTTTTTTATTTATAAAATAAATAGACATGAAAAAAGAACAAGAAAAGAAAACAGTCTACTTTAAAGACGAACTAAACGATGACTTCGCGGATAACAATATTGAAAAGAAGTCCATCGATACAAACTATCGTTATATCAATGATTCATGGTTGTTTAAATTCAATAGCTTCTGGCTTAGATATCTTTTCGCTGTCCCAGTATTAACGATCATGATGCTTTTCATGTATCGCCCAAAGATTAAAAACAAACAAGTTTTAAAGCAATTAAAGAAAAAGGGCTACTATGTGTACGCAAATCACGTTATTCCATTAGATCCAATTATCATTCCAGTGAA
The DNA here is from genome assembly GCA_947306345.1 of uncultured Caryophanales bacterium. GTDB lineage: Bacteria > Bacillota_I > Bacilli_A > RFN20 > CAG-826 > RUG14515. The sequence continues at coordinate 1,876 of CAMZGG010000010.1, read as the reverse complement.
GGCTAATCCTGGTAAAGCATGTGTCATTATTTCAAGCCATGATACATTCTCAATTCACCCAATTGTTACTTGGTTAGTTAAGCACTTCTACGCCATTCCTATTCCAAGCAGCAAAGAGATGTTTGATAACTATGTTAATTGCTTATCATTCCACATTAAAAAGAAACGTAGAATATTAATTTTCCCAGAAGCTCATATCTGGCCATACTATAACAAGATTAGAAAATTCAAAGCGGGTAGTTTCCGTTATCCAGTAAACGATAACGCACCTATCGTCACCATGACCACCACGTTTAAAAAGAGAAAAGGCAATAAACCACCTAAGCCAATAATCTATGTTGATGGTCCATTCTATCCAGATGAATCGCTCTCTTATAGAGAACGTGTTGATGACCTCGCTAATAGAGCGTACGAAGCGATGAAATATCGTTCAGAAAACGAAGAGAACTACGAATATATCCATTATGAAAAGAAAGAGGATTAAATCCTCTTTTCTATTTCTTAGCTTTCTTTTCTTGTGAACGCTTATCATTGATTTCTTTCATTTCTGGTTCATCAATGATTTTCTTGCCGTTCTTATTGGCCCAATCTACACAGCCATTAAGAACTAACTTTAAGAATGGACGTGGAACTTTCACAAGCATCTTAAGTGCGGCATCAGTAAACTTAACGTCAGTGTTAAGTCTATCAGCAGCATATCTTACGGAAGAGATATCTACTTCTCTATTTGGAATAGCAACTGATTCAGGTTTCTTAAAGTCTGAACACCAGAAATATTTACTATCTCTATAGCCCCAGTTAGTTGGTAATGGGCAGTAATTACGACGAGTAGCGCCATTAATAATGGAATTATAGTATTTTTCTTTGATGAGAATTTTATCAATTCTTAAGATGAAGTGCGCACCAAACTTAGAAGTAATACCGTTGAAGTTATGATACTTATAGCCATCATAATCTTCTAAGACTGGATCATCTTGGGCGTTATCTAATTCACTCATCCAAGTACATTCAAATACTTGTAAAGCTTCATCTAATATCTTTGGATATTTTTCATTTGGATTTTCTTCTTGTGATAAACCATCCACTGGAGTGAATCTAAAGTTCTTCATCTTTTCTTCTGGAGTGTCACCAGGGAAACCACAGTCGACGTGTTGAGCGAAGTTCTTTTTACTATACGGTAAGAAGTTAATTGTGCACTTCTTATGTCTTAATAATCCTCTTGCAGTGTTGGATGTATTACGGCATTCCAAGATCATCGCGTAGAATTCTTTGCCCGCGATGTAGTATGGGAAGATCAGAGAGTACGCTCCATAGGAGGTAAGTGAACCATCTTCATTAAGCGTGCCTATTAAAGTTAAAGGCATTGGAAAGAAGGAAGAAGATTGGTAAAAATTATCAGTAATCCTAATACTTTTAAAATTATTATTCATATATGTATCCTCGTCACTATTATAGCCCTTTTTATAAATAAAAGGTTGACAAAAAGATGGTTAGGCCTTACCTTGCTATTGTGTGAACGCGTTAATATTAACGCAGAAAGATAGGTAATTATGGAACAAACTGTTCAGAATCAATCTACGTTTAAGTTGAATTACAAACGTACATTTTTAATTGGTTTTGCCTTTTTCGGCATCTTACTTTTATGGCAAGTTTACGATTTATGGTGCCCAACATTTTTAAGCGAAATGTTCGCTAAGGCATTCTATCCAGAATACGAAACACTTCGTCAAATCAATACCCCTGAGGCCATCCAACAATGTGGCGACATCATTAAGAAAGTACAATACCCTGTTGGTATTATGATGGCAATTGATAATATTGCCGCATTAATCCTTATGCCAATATTCGGTCATTTATCAGATAAAACTAACACTAA
>CAMZGG010000009.1 GCA_947306345.1 uncultured Caryophanales bacterium | reverse complement strand
TCAAGCTTCATCGTCGTCTACCAGAATCATTTAAATTCACCATGGTCAGTGTTTCCAGAAAAGGCAAATGTTACTATGTCTCTTTATCAGGAGAAGAAGAATACTTTGACTATGGAGAATATATCAAGGAATATCTTGATCCAAGTAATTCAATCGGATTAGATTTTTCTTTATCTCATCTCTTCGTTGATAGTAATGGCAATCATTTGGATATGCCGACTTATTATCAAGATTCTTTAACCAAATTAGCCAAAGAACAAAGAAAACTATCCCATATGAAGAAAGACTCATCTCATTATCAAAAGCAATTGTTGAGAATCAAGAATCTTCATGAACACATTGCTAATCAAAGAAAAGATTTTCTTCATAAAGCCTCTAGGAAGTTAGCCAATACTTATGATTATGTTTTCGTGGAAAATTTAGATTTGAAAGAAATGAGTGAGAGAAAAGATAAACTAAAGCTAGGCATTTCTATATTTGATTTAGGATATTGGACTTTTCTTTCTTATCTAAAATACAAATTGGAATGGCTCAATAAGAAACTTGTCAAAGTAGATAGATACTTCCCATCAAGCCAATTATGCTCAAACTGTGGTTATCGAAAAAGCGATTTAATGCTTAATCAAAGGAGTTGGGTTTGTCCCATCTGTGGTTTTAAGCATGACCGCGACTATAATGCAGCGATCAACATCAAAAAAGAAGGAATAAGAATGATCCTTAATCCTTCTAATTAATTCTAATCTAAACGAGTTCGGATATCTTATAACAAAATATCCTTAACCGAGGGACTCTCGGGGATAGCCCATTGATACTGAGATCTTTAGATCTCTTGAGTGGGAAGCCCCCATCTTCTATAAGTGGGAAGAAGGTCACTTCCGTTTCTTTCGCATGATTTTTTCCATGTGATTGCACTTTGGATAATTGATACATCCGAGGAAATAGCCGAAGCGGCCTTTCTTCTTGACGAGGTAGCCATCACAATCTGGACAATCTTTGACTTTCTTTTCTTCTTCAATGACTGGAGAAGTATTTGAGCTCGCTACTTTTCTGGTGTAACGGCATTTTGGGAAATTGGAACATGTGATGAAGGAATTACCATTTTTGTTTCTGAGTAATAATTCACCACCACATTCAGGACACTTTTCACCAATTGGAGTTGGTGCCGGAGCATCACTTTCTTGTTTTTGGACGTACTTACATTCTGGGAAGTTAGAACAACCAACGAATTGACCATTTTTGCCTTCCTTGATGACAAGTGGCGCACCACATTTTGGACATTTATCACCAGTTTCCACGAAGCTTTCTTTATACATGATTTTGCTCACTCTATCGAATTCTTCGATAAATGGATAATAGAAATCATTTAAAATCTTACTTCTGGATTGGTTGCCTTCTTCGATGTTATCGAGTTTCTTTTCCATGGTCGCGGTATACTTGGTATTCACGATTTCTGGGAAGTATTTATTCAAGACAACAGAAGTTAAATTACCTTGTTTAGTGGTAATTAAGATACCACTTTCGTTATCAACATATTTTCTCTTTCTGATTGTATCAATTGTGGAAGCATATGTTGATGGTCTACCAATACCGACTTCTTCCATAAGTCTAACAATCTTCGCTTCAGAGTAATGGGCTGGAGGTTGTGTGAACTTTTGTTCTGTTTCTTTAAGGACGACTTCAAATTTTTCATCATTTTCAAAGTCTGGGAAGAATTCGAAATGATTTTCTTCTTTTTCAGCGTCTTTATAGATGGCTTCATAACCTTGGAAGAGGGTACGAGTTAAATCTAATTTGAACATTAATCCATCCCCTTCTAAGAAGACAGTCATTTGTTCATCTTTCTTAGACTGCATCAAAGATGCAAGTGTGCGGTTATAGATTAATTTATAAAGATTGTATTGATCGTTTGTTAAGAATTTTCTAACAGATTCTGGAGTACGATGGTTGCTTGTTGGACGAATAGCTTCGTGAGCATCTTGCATCATACTAACTTGTCTAATCTTTTTCGCATGACCTAAGTATTCTTTGCCGAATTTTTCAGTAATATAGTCGGTCGCACGTTGGACGAATGTTGGTGATAAACGTGTACTATCGGTACGCATATAGGTGATTAAACCAACATGTTCGCCATCGACTTCGATACCTTCATATAGTTGCTGCGCAACTAATTGAGTTTTCTTTGTTTTGAATTTTAAACGAGAGAAAGCTTCTTGTTGCAAGGTGGAAGTAATGAATGGTTCTTTACTATCACTAACTTTGATTTTCTTTTCAACTTTCGCAACATTTAACTTTTCTGGAATTCTATCCAAAATAGCGTGTGCTTGTTCACTTGTCTTGATATCGATATCTTGACCGTTATCAGAAAGTAAGGAAACATTGAATTCTTTATTGAACGCTTTAATCTTTGTGGTAATTGTCCAATATTCTTCTGGAACGAATTTCGCGATTTCATCATCGTGATCTGCGATCATCTTTAATGTAGCGGATTGGACTCTACCCGCAGAACGGGAATGGATTTTCTTAAATAAAAGGGTGGATAATTTGAAACCAATAATACGGTCAATAATACGACGTGTTTCTTGTGAAGAAACAAGACTCTTATTAATTGTTCTTGGATGATTCATGGCTTCACCGATGGAATCACGGGTGATTTCATGGAATTCTAGTCTCTTAGTGGTTTCAACATCCAAGCCTAAAACTTGGGCTAAGTGCCACGCGATAGCTTCACCTTCTCTATCAGGGTCGGTTGCTAATATGACTTCGTCACACTTATGCATCGCGTCTTTGAGTTCGCGAACAATGTGTTGCTTGTCTTTGTTGATGATGTATGTAGGCATGAAGTCGTTTTTAACGTCCACACCTAAACCATCTTTACCAGATGTTGCTAAGTCACGAATATGTCCGAGAGACGCCATGACGATATAGTTGTCACCTAGATAGCGCTTGATGGTTGTACATTTGGCAGGTGATTCAACAATAACTAATTTCATAGGTTCTTTGGTTTTCCGTTTCAAAACTATAAGCCTACTCATAATGCTTGTCAACGAGCAAATTCCTTTATTCCTTAATTAAATAAAAGAGAACTTTATTTAAGAAAAATTTTCCTTTTTAATCCCAATGCAAATCTTCTAATATTTGTCTTCCGCTTTCCGCAACATTGGCGCCTTCTTGGATTAAATCGTTATTCACTGTGCCTTCAAAAATAGAATGTGGAACAACATAAACTGGCTTGTTACTGCCCACTGCTAGATTAACGGAAATAGTAGTTCCGCTTACGTGCGAATTAATTTGTGGAACGATTAAAGCGTCAGACAAAGCGACCACTATACGATTGCGCATAGGGAAGTGTGCTTTATCAGGTTCAGACATATTTGGATATTCACTAATGACTAATTCTTCTTTCTTTAGTCTTTCGTATAATTCTTTGTTTTCTTCCGGATAGCAGTTATCAATACCAGACCCTAATACAGCGATTGTTCTAACTTTGTTATCTAAAGCCGCTTGATGACCAATTGTGTCTATTCCTTTAGCCATGCCTGAAACTAGGACTTTGCCTCTACCCATTTCCTCAACAATCTTTTTAGTGACCGCTTCTCCATACTCACTATATTCTCTAGATCCCACAACTCCGTAGCGGCGTTTGTTATCGTCTAGTAAAGTAATATCGCCATAATAGAAAAGCACTAAAGGTGGACGAAACATTGTTTTAAGTTTGCTGGGAAAATCTTTGTCTAAATAAGTAATGACTTTACTTTTAATGCTGTCACACACTTTTTCCATTTCAGAATATGGAACATGCTCGTCCTCACGTAGACGCACAGCATTAATAATTTTGAATGGATCACCATCATACTTGACCGCGAGATAAATCAGGATTTTTCTTGAGTCGTATTCAATCATAAATAAAAAAGCCTCCTATAAATGAAATAGGGGCGTTTTTTGAAAATCGTCCAAAAAATTTTTAAAATAGTGAAACTTTTTCAATAAAACAGGCTCTGACAGGAGCGTATGTGAAGCGATGCAGGTGTTTTACTGGGCCGTATTGTTTGAGCGCTTCTAGGTGGTCTTTTGTGCCATATCCTTTGTTTTTCTTGATGTTGTACTGCGGATATTTTTTATCCAATTCCAAGCATAATCTATCACGAGAAACTTTCGCTAAAATTGAGGCCGCGGCAATGTTCAAAGATTGGGCGTCACCATGAATAATATCGACCACTGGTTTTGGGTAATTTGGCATCTTCATTGCGTCCGTTAAAACCAAATCAAAATCATGATTTAGCTTATCGATGGCGCGTTGCATTGCGAGCCTTGAAGCGTTATAAATGTTAACCTCATCTATCTCATCAGCACTGACAGATGCAATACCATATGCAATAGCGTTATTGATGATGATGTCATAGGCTTCTTCTCTCTTCTTAGCAGTGAGCTTTTTGGAGTCATTAATAAGGGGTGAAGTAAAGCCTTGAGGTAAAATTACAGCCGCGGCAAAAACTGGTCCGAGTAAGCAACCTCGGCCTGCCTCATCACAGCCAACAATAAACTTATAACCTTGAGCGTAGTATTGCTCATCTAGATCAAGCGCCATATTTCTCTAATGTGATTTTTCCTAATAAACCATCTTTAAATTCCTTGAGTAAAAGAGCTTCGGCGCGGATTAAATCGTTTTGTCCTACACTATCAACGAGTTTTCTCTTCTCGGCAATTTGATTTAAAACTTTTATTCTGTCTTCAATTTCAGAAACACCAAATCTTTCAAATAAGGCGGATGGGTATTGGATTTTTAAATACGCTAAAAGCATCTCTCCAAGTACTTCATTTGGTAAAATATCTTCGCGAATTGCACCAATTAAGGCGAGATTTGCAGCCTTTTTCTGGTTTTCATAGCTCATTGGAAGGATTCCTGGGGTATCTAATAAGAGGAAATCCTTATTAACTTTGATCCATTGCTCACCACGTGTGTATCCAGGCTTGTTTTGGACACCAGCAGCTTTTCTTTTTGCAAGGCGGTTAATAAGCGATGATTTACCTACATTAGGAATACCAATAATCATTGTTCTGATTGGTTGTGGTTTCATTCCTTTAGCCATTTCCTTGGCCCATTTATCTTTTCCTAAAGCGATAACGGCTTTTGAAAGAATCGCTTCCGCACTATTGTTTTTTAAATCCAAAGTGAGAATGCAGTCATATTTTTTCTTTAATTCCACAACCCAAGTTTTAGTGGCTTCTGGATCCGCTAAATCAATTTTGGTGAGGACGATAATTTTCTTTTTATTTTGGATTAATTTTTCCAAATTTTCGTTAATGGATGAGACTGGCGCACGAGCATCTAAAAGCTCGATTATAACATCAACTAGTTTAACCTTATTTTCGACCTCGTTTAAGGCCTTATTCATGTGTCCTGGAAACCAATGAATTTGTTGTGCCATCTTACTTACCTCTAATAGAAAACTGGCCAGTGATATTGTTTACTTCCAACATCATATTCTGGAGTCAAATCAACGTAACAACTTGGGCAAACATTGCCACCTTTTGCGTCATAATTTTTGCCACAACTTGGGCATGTGTATCTCTTTAAATATAGCTTTCCTTTTCCTTCAATTGCGACTAAAACACCAAAGAGATTTTCGTACTTAATTGGCTTACCCAAAGTCGCACAATCTCTACTTGCTTGACGGTTATCGCCTAAGACCCAATATTCATTATCAGCAAGGGTAATAGGAGCAATTGTATCTTTGCCTTGATACCCACTATCTTGAGCGGGATTTGTTTTAAACTTTGCAGGGACTAATTCAAATTCACTGCCTTTCAAAACATAGACTTGGCCTTTATCAATTTTGAATGTTTCGCCTGGTAGGGCCACCACTCTTTTAATCTTCTTTTTAGCATTTTTATAAAGATGACCTTGTGAATCATAGTCAGTTGAATCAGGATAATAGGTAGAAACAATATCAAAACGTTCAATGTGTTCTAAAGCAGATTTATGGGCGTCAACAATACCGAAATCCACTAAAGAACCTGTAGCGTCTGTTTCTGTACCGTTTAATGTTGGAGACATAGAAGTTCCAGAGATATAAATTAATTCATAATAATAGGAATGGAAAATCAGCGCTCCGCTAAAGCAGATAGCAGCGAGCAAGAGAAATGTTCCTAAAGCTTTTAATACAATATTAAGTTTCTTGTTTTTCATCTATCTCATTATATGAGTATTTGCGCGCATAAGGCAATAAAAAAGGGCTTTTTTACAAGCCCTTTTTCTATCTGTTTGCTGATTAGAGAATTTCTTTAATACGAGCAGATTTGCCAGACAATTTACGGATGTAAGTGATTTTGTTTCTTCTAACTTTACCCTTACGGATAACTTGGATAGAAGCAATGGATGGAGAATGAACTGGGAAAGTTCTTTCAACACCGATGCCACCGGACATTTTACGAACTGTAAATGTGGCGGAGACACCACCTCCACGGCGGGAAATAACGACACCTTGGAAGTTTTGGATACGAGTCTTGTTACCTTCAACGATACGGACAGATACTTTGACTTCGTCACCAGAATTGAATTCTGGTAAATCATTACGTAATTGGCTAGCGGTGATCTCTTTAACTAAATTATTATTCATAATTCTTTTCGACCTCCTACATACAACTATCTCTTGATGTTCATTCTCAATTTTGACAGCGGAACACCCGTATCATGTTTTAAAACATGCTCAAGTATAATAACAATATGCCAGTACATTTGCAACACCTTTTTTCATAAATATAGATACTGTAAAGCAAAAATGCTTGACACTACTTATTATTACTAGTAATATTGTCGAGGAAATAAAAATTAGGAGGCTATTATTATGGCAGTTAAAATTAGATTAACAAGAATCGGTAGACATAAAGATCCATTCTTCCGTGTCGTCGCCGCTGACAGTCACTTCGCTCGTGATGGTCGTATCATCGAACAAATTGGTTACTATGATCCAGCCAAAGGTATCGAAAACGCCGTCATCGATGAAGAATTAGCATTAAAATGGTTAAACGCCGGTGCTGTTCCATCAGAAACAGTTAAAGCTATGTTCAACCGCAAAGGTTTAAACGCCAAATACGTTGCAAATAAGAAAAACGCGAAATAAGGAGCTTAACGATGGATTACGAGAAAATTGTTAAAACAATTATTGATCCAATCATTGAAGATCCTAGTTCAGTTCTTCTAAGAGTGAACGAAGAAGAAAAAGACGTCTTAATTATCATTGCCGCGGAAAAAGACGATACCGCTAGATTGATTGGCCGTAAAGGCTTAATCGCTAACGCTATCAGAGAAGTCGTTTCCATCGCTGGCAAGAGCGAAGAAAAGCACGCCCATCTCAAGTTCGAATCCTTTGATGATGAAAGAAAAGAGGATTAATCCTCTTTTTTGTTAATAATATGAAAGACGAATACTTATTACTTGGTTATATCACTGATGCCTTTTCATTAGATGGTACTTTTAAGGTTTTAAGCAAAACCGATTTTGCTGATACACGTTACCAAGAAGGCAACGAAGTTTATTTGTGTTCGCCTAACACCAAGGAACGTCAAATTGTCACAGTTGAAGCATATCGTAGTAGCGGTATGTTTGACTTTGTTAAAGTAAAAGGTGTCAATTCTAAGGAAGAAGCTTTAGCGTATAAAGGCTATGAAATCAGAGCCGAAAAAGACTACGATTCCTTAGAAAAAGACGAATACTACTTCATTGACCTTGTAGGTTGCAAAGTTCTTGATGAAAAAGGTCAAGAATTAGGCGAAGTAAGTCAAGTTGAAGAGTTCCCTGCTCAGCTCACTTTAAGAGTTAAAAGAAAAGGAAAAGAAGATTTCTTTGTACCTTTCGTGAAAGCTTTTATTAGAAGGGTTGATATTAACAAAAAGGAAATCGAGATTAATGTTATAGGAGGTATGCTATGAAAAAGAAAAAGATTACTATCCTAACACTTTTCCCAGAAATGTTTGATGGCTTTTTAACGAACTCCATCATTAAAAGAGCAATCGCTAAAGGAATCGTCGAAGTTAAAATCGTTAATATTAGAGATTATACAAGAGATAAATATGGTCGAGTTGATACCCCTCCAATCGGCGGTGGCGCTGGTTTGATTATGAAGTGTCAACCTCTCGCAGATGCAATCTATGCAAACTGCGTTCCAGGTGAATTCACACACAGAATTTTATTATCACCAAGAGGCGAGCGATATACGCAAAAACGAGCACACGAGTTGGCTAATCTTAAGTATGACATCATGATTGTGTGTGGTCATTACGAGGGTACAGATGAAAGAAGCAACAACGATGTAGATGAGCTCATTTCAATGGGCGATTACATCCTAACTGGTGGCGAAATCGGTGCGATGGCTATTGCTGATTCTATCATCCGTTTACTCGATGGAGCGATCAGTGGAGAATCTATCGTTGATGAGTCATTTGAAAACGGTTTATTAGAGTATCCTCAATACACCGAACCTTATGAATGGGATGGCTTCAAAGTCCCAGATATTCTCTATTCAGGAAATCATGGAGCGATTGAGAAATGGAGAAAGAAGCAAAGCCTAAGATTAACAAGAGCGTATCGTCCAGATCTCTTCGCTAAATACAAGCTCTCCAAGCAAGAGAAAAAGTTACTTGATGAACTAGACAGTAACGAGACCCCTAAATGGGAAAAAGATGCAATTGATAAAGCGCAAAGATTTATCAAGAAAGACGAAAACAACGATTAAAAAAGTGAGGTTAAATTCCTCACTTTTTATTCCGATCATTAATTGACATTATCGAATATGTATTTTGTAACCACATTGCTTGGTATACAATACGCAATACCGTACTCAATATTTCCTGACTTGTCTTTTAAACGAAATGTGGTAATTCCAATTAATTCCCCTTTTTCGTTTACAAGCGCTCCTCCACTATTGCCTTCCGTAATTGTCAAATCGCACCTAATTACTTCTCTACTATAATTGCCATAGTCAAGTAAGAGTAAAGGATTGGATACAACACCTTTCATAATGGAGATTCCTTGGTTTAAAGAATTTCCGATTGAATAAACAGTATCTCCATATTTGATGTTTTTAGAATTGGCAATCTTAATACTTTTACTTTTACTATTATCTATTTTTAAAGTTGCAATATCGAGTTGCTTGTCGAAATCTAACAAGTTTGCCGCTAAGTATTCATCGCTATCAGCAAATCTTATTGCATACTCGTCGAAAGTATAAACCTTATCAGATATTTCATATGTGACAACATGGGCGTTTGTTACCAAGAGGCCATCTGAAGAAACGAAAACCGCAGTTCCAATACTTTCACCAATAGATCCGCTTGATGCTTTTAACTCAACAACGCTTTTCAAAGAATCCAAAAATACTTTATTAGGATTAGGAGTCTGTTGAAGAAACAAAACACTAACCAAGCAAATATTAACGCATATGCTTAATATGCTTAACAGCAACGCACTCCAAAGAGCTACTTTGTTTTTTGACATGTCTACTTAATGATATAGCCAACTTCTAAAGCACCGTAAGTATTCTTTAGTGCATCAAGGCTGGAATAATCTTTATAGGTTGTGTCATACACGTCATTATATGTCCTATATACATTGCTAGAAACTTTTTCTAAGTAGAAGACATGCATGCCTTGAAAAACTGTTGATCCATTCCAAAACGCTACAATTGTCTTAGCCTTGCTTTTAGAATTTAATTGGGTTTTGAAATTGCTATAGCTAAAAAACTGATCATAACCAATTTTGTATTTATTAAAATAGCGAACCATATCACATGGGTCTGAGCCTAAATGACCAAATCCCACACTTACTTCGATGCACCATTTTTCAAAATTGTGAACGGTTGTTGAAAGGTTTTCTGACTTATTCTTCTTTATAAGCATGTTATAAACACTGGCAATGGCGCATCCAGTTTTACTAAAACTAGCAAAGCCATATCTATAGTTGCCAGATTTGTATCCTGATTTTGTTTTTTCTGTTTGATCGGTTATCAAATTGCCTTTCTTAACACCATTATTATTAGATTCTAACTGCTTATTATATTTAAAATTATCTTCTGATTTTATTTGTTCAGTAGTTTCAGCAACAATAATGATTACAACCACGATGATTGTGACAATAAAACTGAAGAGCCCACAATTATCGACTTCGCTAAAGTTTGGTTCATCTTGGAGATACTCTCTCTCTGGCTCGATACCTTTTTCTCTAAGCACTATTTCTCTAATACGTCTATCTTTTCTGCATTCGGAAAGCCTTACTCTTTCTTTGCCTTCTCCGAAGTATGTATCAAGCATTCCATCTTCGCTTACAATAGCATCATAAAATTCTTTTGTCTCGGTTAAAATATTACCTCTTTTGTCGACCAAAGAATATTCACCATAGAAGGTCATATCTTTTTCACTAAAATAGCATTTAATGTTGGTGGAATAGTTTTTAAGATCGCCTAATCTCCTGACTACGGTTTTATCAAACATAGATGTCGTTTCTTCTTTTGCACCTGCGGTGCCATCAAAACAGACAACGCCTTCTTCTTGATTAATAGAATAACTATTAAACAACTTCGGATTTTGTTCATACTGATCAAATTTTGCAGCACGAATGACTGGGGTTTTTAGCTCTGCTTCAACATAATTCGTTTTGGAACATGCACCAATAGAAAGTCCAAGCAAAACCGCTAGAATTGGGGGTATTTTCTTTTTAAACATATTATTATGTAAGCCAATTAAGGCTATCCTTTCAAAATCGAGTATATTGTTTTTTCTTGACTGCAACAAGGTATTTTGAAAGATATGTGCTTACACATTTTAATATTAGTATCAATAATATATTAAGGATTTAAATTACATTCCTGGGAAACCGCCCATGCCACCCATTCCGCCTAAGCCACCTGGAGGCATTTTTCCTGTTTTGCGGTATTGTTCCATCTTCTTCATCATATCTTTCATTTGCTCGTATTTCTTTAAGACCTTGTTAATGTCTTGCATGGTCTTACCAGAACCATTAGCGATTCTTTGCTTACGAGAGTACTTCAAGATATCAGGATGTTTTCTTTCTTCCTTGGTCATAGAGTTAATGATAATTTCGAAATTACGCATTTCTCTTTCCGCCATTTCTTGTTGTTCAGGAGAAATCTTTGGCATACCTGGAATAAGTTTTAATAAGCCACCTAATGAACCAAGTTTATTAACTTGTTTCATTTGAGCGAGCATATCATTTAAATCAAATGAACCAGACATCATCTTGTTCATTGAATGTTTTACTTCTTTTTCATCTAATTCTTGTTGGGCTTTTTCCACAAGAGTCATAACGTCGCCCATGCCAAGAATACGATCCGCCATTCTGTCAGGATGGAAGATATCTAAATCAGTGACTTTTTCACCAACACCAGTGAACTTAATTGGCACACCAGTCATATGTCTAATTGATAAGGCTGCACCACCACGGGCATCACCATCTAATTTGGACATAATACAACCTGTTAATGATATTTTATCATTAAAGGCATTTGCAACGTTGACTGCATCTTGACCAGCAGCAGCGTCCACTAAGAGGAGAATTTCATTTGGTTCAACATCATTCTTGATATTATTTAATTCATCCATTAAGGCTTCGTCGATTTGTAAACGACCAGCGGTATCGATGATTAAAACGTGATAGTCTTCGTCAATGGCTTTTCTTTTAGCCGCTTTAGCGATTTCAACTGGGTTAACTTTTGTACCCATGTTGACGATATCAACACCAACGGATTTAGCGAGTTGATCTAATTGGTCAATAGCGGCTGGACGGTAAACGTCACAAGCGGCCATTAAGACTTTCTTTTTAAGTTTGTTTTTTAATAAGTAGGCAAGTTTACCTGCGGTTGTGGTTTTACCACTACCTTGAAGACCAACAAGCATAATAATTGTTGGACGACCTGTTTGATACTTAATTTCAGCGTCATCACTGCCTAATAATTCTATTAATTCCTCATGCACGATTTTAACGAGCATTTGGCTTGGATTAAGTTTGCTTAATACGTCTTGGCCAATAGCCTTTTCTTTAACATTATTTGTGAATTCTTTAACTACTTTGTAGTTAACATCGGCTTCTAAAAGAGCGACACGGATTTCTTTGAGCATGTCCTCCATGTTGCTTTCAGTTAAACGGGCTTGACCACGAATCTTTTTAAATATGCCAGAAAGGCGTTCAGTTAATGATTCAAATGCCATAACTATAAATAATCCTTTCTATTTCTTCTAATGCTTGTAATTTTTCTGTTCCTTCTAAGTCTTTAGCCTTAGCCACTAACTCGAGGATTTGGTTGTTCTTTTCAAGAACTTTGAGCTCTTTTTCATAATCATCTAATTTTTTAAGAGCTTTCTTAATTGCGTCTTCCACTGCGCTTCTACTCACGTCGTGAGCTTCAGCGATTTCACTTAATGATAAATCATAAGAGAAATAGGCATCAGCGAAGGCATATTGAGTTTTACTCAATAAGTTACCATAGATATGTAGGAGCGTGTTATAACGGATTGTTTTCTTAATTTTGTCCATTAGTTATTCTCCACACATAAACCATAAAGGTATTTATCTAAGTCGAATTCCTCTAAGTCATCCATCTTTTCACCAAGACCGATAAATCTTACAGGAACACCTAATTCATCTCTAATTGCTAGGATAATACCACCTTTGGATGTTCCATCCATTTTGGTAATTACGATACCAGTTAAATCAGTGACCTCTTTAAATGCTTTAGCCTGCACAACACCGTTTTGACCAGTTGTGGCATCAATGATTAAGAATGTTTCATGAGGAGCTTCTGGAATCTCTTTACTCATGACACGTTTAATCTTGCCAAGTTCAAGCATGAGATTGTTCTTTGTTTGAAGTCTACCAGCGGTATCAACGATGACTAAATCGATATTATCTTCTTTGGCCTTTTTAACACCATCATAGGCAACAGAAGCAGGATCGCTTTCGGGTTTACCTGTGACGATATCAATCTTAAGTCTTTGCGCCCATGTGGTTAATTGTTCAACCGCACCCGCACGGAATGTATCCGCGGCTACGAGAAGAACTTTCTTACCTTGGTTAAGGTAACGATATGCTAATTTAGCGATTGTTGTGGTTTTACCCACACCATTAACGCCAACCACTAATAAAACTGTTGGGCCGTCTTTTCTAAAGACGACATCGTTTTGAATGTCACCTTTTTCGGCATAACCAACAAACATCTTATCAACTAAGATTTCATTAATTTGTTTTGGATCAGTGATGTGTTCTTTTTTACTTTGATTAAGTACTTCTTCGATGACGTTTAAGGTGAATGAAATACCAGCGTCACTTTCGATTAAGATTTGTTCTAATTCATCAAAGTAATCTTGGTTAACGGTTTTATAACGTTCAGATAAGTTGTTGAGTTTAGAAGAGAAGTTCTTACGAGACTTACTTAAACCTTCTTGATACTTATCAACTTTCTTATCTTTCTTCGCAAATTTTTCTTTTAGAAAAGCAATTAGACCCATTAGAGGACACTCCTTTTACTAAGCGCATCTTTCGCCGCCATTTCTTCGGCTTTCTTCTTGCTCTTTCCTGTACCAGTTCCTAAAACGATATCGTTGTATTTAACTTGCACAGTGAAGGTGCGGTCATGCGCTGGACCACTTTGAGAAATTGTGACGTATTGAACAGCGTCACGATGTTCCGCTTGAATCTCTTCTTGTAACTTTGTTTTATAGTCGGTGAGATTATCAGCATCATAGGTTTGAATATCTTTTAATAAGATATATTTAATAAAACGATAAGCGGCTTTTAAGCCAGCATCTAGATAGATGGCACCAATTAGACTTTCGAAAACGTTTTCTAAAATCTTATCGCTTTCTTTAACTTGATTAGCGGTGATACTATGACCGATTCTAACATATTGATCTAAGGAGATTTTACGAGCATAAGCCGCTAATGGTTTAGTGGAAACTAAAACACTTCTTAACTTTGTTAAGTCACCCTCAGACATCTCTGGCCTATTCTTATAGACAAGGTCAGCGGTCACATAGCCTAAAACAGAATCACCCATGAATTCTAGTTTTTCATAGTCTTGGTGCTTTGTATTAGCGTCACCATTATAAGAAGGGTGCGTTAAAGCTTGCTCGTAAATAGCGAGGTTTTTATAAGTGATATGTAGCTTTTTAAGTAAATCACTTACGTTATTCATTCTTTAAGCTCTCCTTAATCTTATTGACTACGTCAAAGTCCACCATTTGTTTGGCGACTTTTAGTGCGCTTTTAAATGAGTAGGCATCACTATTACCATGTGCTTTAACAACCACACCATTGATACCTAATAACATCGCTCCACCAGTGGATTTGTAATCCATGGTTTCGGACATATTCTTAAATCCTTTACGGACATGTAAATAGCCTAATTTTGTCCAAAGGTTTTGTTTGAAGTTAGCCTTAATCATGCCAGACATCATTTTGGCAATACCTTCCATACCTTTGAGTAAGACATTACCAGAGAAGCCATCGGCTACAAGGATATCAGCATCACCATTTAAAACATCTCTAGCTTCCATGTTACCCATGAAGCCTTCAAACTTATTATCTAATAGTAATTGATGTGCTTCTTTCACCAAAGGTGAACCTTTGTGTGCTTCCGCACCATTGCTTAATAAATATGTCTTTGGTTCTTTGGTGGCAAATAAGGCTTGATTATATGCTCTACCCATATAGGCAAATTGTAATAATTCTTCAGCGTTATTTTCGTTATTTGCACCAACATCTAAAACGACAATTTTCTTGCCTTTAATCTTGGTTGGGAAACAAGTGACTAACGCAGAGCGTTTGACACCTGGAATTGTTTTCAATATTAAAGTAGCGGCACTTAAGAATCCACCAGTAGAACCAGCGGAAACAACAGCGTCGAATCCTTCTTCTTTCATTGTGCTAATAGCTTTGCACATTGAAGAGTTTTTTAATCTAAGTACTTCTAAAGCACCTGCTTCCATCGGAACTAAATCAGGAGCGTTAACAATACGGCATATAGAGGATACTTCTTGTAGTTCTTCTTCTTTACCAAAAAGGACTAGTTCATTATCCGGATATTCTTTTAAGAATTCTTTGACGGCTTCGACGATTGGCTTACTGCCATTATCTCCGCCCATCGCATCTATCGCAATTTTCATAATTAAATCCTCGATTTAATATTGTATCACGGATAGGCGAATACACTCAAAGAAAAAAATAGCTGTCCATTAAGAACAGTTATTTTTGCTAGCACCAATGCATTAATACGCCAATATTAACGCCATTTTGGATGTCTTTATCATCAATTTCTTCTTTAATTGTTAGTTTAATACCGAAATTAATATTGTAATTGGTGTAACCAGGAAATAAGCCACTTGCGCTCATCTTGATTGGTTCCATGCTTCCGGCATATGGCATGATATCTATGAGCTCACTATTCTTATATCTAAAGCCAAACTGAATATCAGTGTTGATGATGTAACTTGTTTTATCTAAAAGAATCCAGCTACCATCATTTCCACTTATAACGTTGTAATAAGTGAATTCGTGTTTATTAATCTTTATTTTCTTCTCTTCTTGATAGGCAGTTTTGCCTATTGGCTTAGCGCAAAATGAAATCGTGCCTCCGTTTGTTTTAGCGTCACTCATTCCTACGGCTATAGATAAACCAACAGTCACGGCTAAACCCGTTAGGGCTGAGCCCACAATAATCAGCGCTTTCACTTTCTTTTTCATCGTTTGTATCTCTCGCTAATTAGACACGCAAAAAGATATAAACTGCTAAAAAGATTAAGCTTTTTTCAAGTCTTCTTGATTGATTAATGATGTGGCGTATTTGATAAGCCACTGATAGTTTTTATGATCTTTATTCTTTAGAATATCTTTCGCATCGTCTCTAGCGACAACGAAGATCTTATAGTCATCAACAACATTTAAGAACGCAAAGTCTGGTATACCAGATTGCTTAATACCAGCGAGTTCACCAGGACCTCTTTGTTTCATGTCTTCTTCAGCGATGACAAAGCCATCTTCACTCTTGGTTAAGATGTCTAACTTATCAGCATCATCTTCATTAGTCACTAATAAGCAGAAACTCTTAGAACCATCACGACCAATACGACCTCTTAATTGATGGAGAGAAGCTAAGCCAAAATGTGTCGCATCATAGATGATCATAGTATTTGCGTTTTTAACATCGATACCAACTTCTACGACTTGCGTGGACACTAAAATCTTGATTTCACCTTTATAGAATTTGTCTAAGACTTCTTCTTTTTCGTCTTGTTTCATTTTGCCGTGTAATAGTCCAACAGCGGCTTTATATTTCAAGGCAAATCTTGCAAACAATTGTTCGACGGAAAATCTTCCATCTTCACTGAAGTCAATTAAAGGCGCGATTACATATGTCTGTTTGCCGTTGCTCAAAGCGTAATCAACAGCCCCAAAAATTTTCTCGCTTTCACTGTTCATGATGACAGTCTTAACATCACGTTTAGTGGCAGGGAATGTGTATAAAGTGGAGATGTCTAAATCACCATAAAGAGTGAGCGCTAATGAACGAGGAATTGGAGTTGCGGACATCATGAGTAAGTCGGCGTGATCGCCCTTACTAGCAAGCGCAATTCTCTGGTTAACACCGAATCTATGCTGTTCATCAATAACCACTAATCCAAGAGAGGAATAGATGGTATCTTTTGTGAATAAAGCATGGGTTCCGATGATGATATCGATATAACCTTCTTTTAAATCTTCTTTTATTTGTTTTTTCTCACTAGCAGGTGTTGAACCTAATAACAAAGCAATCTTTAGTTTTGTGTCTTTGAAGAGTTTTAATGCGTTAGCGTAATGCTGCCTTGCTAAGGCATCTGTTGGTGCCATTAACGCGGCTTGGTCCCCTCTCAAATGATTCGCATACATTGCCACAAAGCACACTAAAGTTTTACCAGTGCCGACATCACCTTGTAATAAACGATACATCAGGCCACTTTGATTCATGTCTTCAATGATTTCTTTTGAAGCGGTAACTTGATCTTCGGTCAATTTATAAGGGAGGGTATCTAAAAACGGTTGACATATGTCTAAATCAATTGGTTCTTTTCTGATTTTGGATAACGACTTATTACTTTCTCTAATTAATTGGTTTTTAAGGGAGAATAGTAAAGCTTCTTCGTATTTTAAATGACGTAAAGCTTGTTGAATTTCTTGATAATTCTTTGGATGATGTGCCCAGTTAAGAGCTTGTTCTTTATTAACTAAACGATATTTCTTTAAATAGTCATAAGGCACTAGTGAGAAGATTTTACCTTCTAATTCTTTTAAACTCTTCTCCGCTAGGTTAGCGAATAAATAGTTTTGAAAATCACGAGGTAGAGAATAAACTGGCTTTAACCTCTCTTCAACAGGTACTTCACCTTTGATTATTTTCATTCCATCGACTTCATTTCTCTTGAGATTGAAAGTGCCAATGATGGAATATTCTTCGTTAATTTTAACGGTTTTAGCTAAGTATTGTTGGTTAAAGAAAACGATTTTGTAATACTTCTTATTCCTACTCATAAAGTCAAATGTCAGGACACTGACTGACTTAGAAGGATTAAGTTTTGGAATAGAAATGACCTTGCCGAAAAGCACGACTCTTTGCTTGTCTTGAATCGCTTTTTCATCACTATAGGAATAGTCATCATAACGATGTGGTAAATGATTAATAACATCGTATGGAGTAAAGATGCCCATTCCGCCTAAAAGGTAATTGAGCCTTGGTGACTTTGTAAGTTTGTCCATAATAAAATTATGAATAATATTATAAATAAAGAAAAGAGGCTTTTTAGAGCCTCTAATCTATTTGGTTAATATTTTTACCTATTTAGCGATTGGATACGCTTCTTTGAGTCTATTAGCTTCTTCTTCAGTGATTCTGAGGATTGTACCATGACGTTTGGTTTGGCTATCCCAACTGAATTCTGTGTTCTTAGCAAGTTGTCTCCAAGAACCATTAGCATTGTTGAGATCTTCAACATCAGTTGTGGCCCATGGAATATAACCAATACTTGTATTGGCATAGAAATCCGCCATTAAGCCGATTTCAGGAACGTTTGGATCTTGTCTATCCGCTTGGTTGAGATAGAACCATTCTGGACCTTCTAAGCACTTATTGTTAGCGTCTCTACCTTCAGCTTTGAAACCAACATCGGCTAAGTTTTGGACAAATTCCCATTGAACTGCTTCCTCATAAAGGCCATCTGGTCTTTCTTGTTCTTGAGGAAGAAGGGATCTTGTTTTTTGAATTCTGATACCACCATGGTTTTCATTATTACCACCATCTTTACAGGCACTGTAATAATATTCACCAATCTTCATGACAGAGCCATCGATAACTTTACGATAATCATTATTAATAGCGTCAGCATCAGTTTCTTCTTTATTTGTATATCCATCAGGATATTTGATATTGGAGATGAATTTCTTAGTTTCAGTGAAGTGATGGAAGTCTCTTGTGGTTGTGAAATAGACACAGTCTCTTTCTAAGATCTTAGCGTTGACACCTTTAGAAACATCATCAATGACTGTAGAAGAGAAGAAGATGTAGTATGAACCAGTTTCTTCACAATATGTCATTTCAGGAGCCCAAGCCATACCAGCATTAGGAGCAGCGACTTCAATTAATCTTTCTTCGGTCCAATTGACTAAGTCATGAGATTCCCAAAGGATAATGGAGTGACTACCTGTTTTAGTGGCTTGGTTAGCGTTATTGTTCCAGCCACCTCTGGTATAGACTGATAAGTCTGTAGCGATTAAATAGAATGTATCACCTTCAGGTGAACGGCAGATATATGGGTCTCTAACACCTCTTTCACCAATCTTACTTGATAAGACTGGTTTTAAGTTGTTCATTGTGGAACCGTTCATATCTTTGAACTTTAAGCCTTCACCAACATCAGCGAGAGCAAAGAACATTTGTTCACCAGTAGCGATCTTTTCGCCACCTTCAGTTTTGCCGTGACCTTCACCAACGAAGTGACCAAATAAATAAGCTTGGTAATCTTCATCAGCGATGACAGGAGCAGCGGCTTTAACATTGACTTCTTGTTCGTATTGAGTCTTTGTGCCGTTCTTATCAATAACAGCGGTTAATTTTACTGTTGTGTCTTGACCTTGTCTATGGACAACGCCTGGCGCCATATCGCCATTCCATTTTGCATCGATAACTTTTTGATTGCTACTTTTCCAAGTCACAGTAGCACCTTCAATTTCAGTTGGAAGATAAATGTTTCCATAAACGCCATCTTCACGATTGACGACCTCTAATTGATTAATAATGCTTTCATCGGTTTCTTCAGCGTACTTTGGGCCATTACAAGCATTTAGTGATAACAAAGCGGTCGCTGAAAGCGCGAAAAAAAGTTTAATTTTTGTTTTCATATCTTTTTCCTTTCGGTTTTGTTCACTTATATTATGCCACTATTTTTAATATATTAAAACATGAAAAAAGACCACTTTTTATGTGGTCTTTATCTTTATATTTATTTGGGTTTATTCAACACCGATTAAGAAGGAATAAACTGGTTGATCACCTTTTCTAATATCTAAGTCTAAGTCAGAGAATTTTTCACTGATTAACTCAGAGACTTGGTTCATTTCTTCTTCGTTAACATCTTGACCAACGAGGATGGTGATGATGCTTGAATCTTCATCAATCATCTTTTCGAGTAAGGTCATTAATGTTTCAATCTTGTTTGGATTATCAACGACAATGTCCTTTTCGAAGATACCAATGAAGTCATCTTTCTTGACTTTGACGCCACCCATTTCGGTATCTCTAATAGCGAAGGTTACTTCACCAGATTTGACGTTCTTTAAGGCCGCTTTCATACTGCGGAAATTTTCTTCTGGATCAGCTTCTGGATTGAACATAATCGCGGAGCTAATTCCTTGAGGAATTGTCTTACTTGGAATGACGTAGACATTGGTGTCAGCATCTTCCACCATTTCGCAGGCTTGAGAAGCCGCCATAACGATATTAGAGTTATTTGGGAAGATAAAGACGTTATGAGCGTTAGCTTTCTTAATAGCGCTAACGAAGTCTTCACTGCTTGGGTTCATGGTTTGACCGCCCTTAACAACGACGGAAATACCAATTTCTTTTAAGAAGTCTTCGATACCTTGACCAGCGGAAACACTAATCATTGCATATTCGGTTTTTTCTTTGACTTCTTCTTCCTCTTCTTCAAAGCCTAAGTCTTCAGCTGTTTCGCCTTCTTTTAAGTTGAGAAGTTTGACTTTGAGGAATTCACCATATTGTTGTGCATAGTTGAGGATATCACCTGGATTTAAGACACGAATATGGACTTTAACACTTTCTTCTTTAACATTGACCACTAAGTCATCACCGTGAGTGGAAAGGATGTTAGAGAATCTATTTTCATTAAATGGTTTCTTATCTTTGATAAGCTTTAAGTTGAATTCTAATAAATAGCCTTCTTCTTCATCTTCGTTAGAGGCTGTTTGAGCTTCTGTCGCTGTAGCTTGACTTCTTTCAACAAAGTCACCACCAGCGGCGATTCTCATACCTTCTAAGATACGGATTAAGCCAGTACCACCAGAGTCAACGACACCAGCTTCTTTTAAGACTGGTAATAATTCTGGAGTTCTCTTTAAGGATTCTCTTGCTTCTTGGAGCATGAGATCTAAGCACTTTTCAATGCTCATGTTATCTTTGACGTTATCCGCGAGGAATTGGCTGGATTCACGAATAACTGTAAGAATTGTACCTTCAACTGGGTTAACAACGGCTTTGTTAGCAACTTCGACACCTTTTTGGAAAGCGGCGGAGAACGCTAAAGCATTAACTTCTTCTAAACCATCTAAACCTTTTGAAAAACCACGGAAGATTTGGCTTGTGATAACACCGGAGTTACCTCTAGCGCCCATTAATAAGCCACGAGAGAAAACTTTGGAAATTTCATAAGCGTTTTCATCACTTCTGTTTTGAATTTCTTTACTACCAGAAGTAAGAGTTAAGTTCATGTTCATACCAGTGTCACCATCTGGGACTGGGAAAACATTTAAAGCATCCACTTCTGGATAATGGTTATATAAATTATTGCTTCCTGAAATAAGAAGCTGTTTTAAAGTCTGTCCATTTAATGTTCTCATATGTATTAGTGAGAGGATAGTAACTCACCGTAAACGTTTACACCTGTGCAGGATTTATTAAATTGCTTATTGAGTTGGTACATAATGGTTTTTTGGCATTCAACGAGAGCTTCGGTAAGTTTAACTTCGTTAGAAAGCACTAAATAAACGTCAACGGTAAAGGTGCGATTTGCGTATTTTCTTACATAAATCGCTTGATCCTCGATAATTCCTTTCTTAATGCGTTTGTCAGCGCGGAGAGTATCTTCGCGTCTGGCGATATCTACGACACCATAGCATGCGAGTGCAGCGGCTCTGGTCGCGTCTTTGATATCTTGGGTGTGATAATAAACTTGGGTATTCGTATTCTTTTCCATAAAGCAGTGTTATTTTACATAGTAAACAGGTTTATGTCAAATAATGGTTTTTCAAATCTTAACTTTGTCACCTAATTCGACACATTATCGTCTTAATAAAGAGAGTAAAGGAAGGAAGTCTTGATAGACGTCACCATATGAGACAATGACGTGATTGCCAAAACTGGCTTTAAGAATTTCAAGTAATCCTTCTTCACCTAACGCAACCGATATTTGCGTTCTGCAGTATCCCTCAAGAGAAAGATTTTCTTTCAACGTTGCGGGTATGCATAATGTATTATCAAGGCTGTAATCAGGGGCAATTTTACAAAGAGTAATACGGCCTTCTGGTAGTTCGCCTTTAATACCAATTCCTAACCCACTTTCAAAATGTGTCATTAATTTAAATGATGTCACCATGTTAAGTGGAACTGTACAATGCGCAAGCATGATGGAATTATCTTCATAATTGAATTTTGATGGATTTGCCATGAAAGAACTGAGATTTGTTAATGAATTAACAAGATGCATTGTCACTAAGCTAGGTACATCACCTTCACAGCCCGCTGTTATGCCTTCTTCGTTAAGCAACGCTAAGGCAAGACAAGCGGTATTTTTATACTTTTTGAGAATATCAAAGCAACGGATTGTTAACCCATTTAATTGATACTTAGCTATTAACTTTTTAAGGGCATTATAGATTACGAGAGCGAATTGTAAGTCATCACGAGATTCCGCTTTAGCAATTAATTCTTTCGCATGAGGAACGACCTTAATATCGAGCATTTCTTTCTCTTCTTGCTCAATCATTTCTTCGAGTTCCTTCATCTTGATCTTCACGATATTTTGCTTAAAGTTTTGATAGATCATCTTTGGTTCTACTGGGGAAGCAATAAGCCAACTACTAGGATTTCCAATTAAACCTAAACGATTATCTTTAACATTACAATAAGCGTTAATAATTGTGGAAATATGTTTAATCATATTAGCAATGTGACTCTCGTCACCCACTAATAAGAAACAGAGTTTATTATGGTTTTCTAAATATGTCTTAATCTCTAAAGATGCTGGTAAAGAATTGTTTCTTGATGTTGATAAAATGACTAGTGGTTCTGGAAGGTCTTTTAGGCGTTTTAAGAAGAGATTTTCTGTTCCGCCTGAACCGATAAGGACTATATTAAAAATCGCGTCCCTAGCGTTCTCTAGTATTAATAAATCGTCGTTCATCAAAAAGTTGTTGATTTCATCAACAAACAAAAGGTCTTCTTTAACAAGATTATCATCTTTCTTAGATAAGAAGCTATAGAGTGGTATTAAGTTAATGTTCATACTTTTATTGTAATATAACTGGGCATAAATAAAAAGCCTTGCGGCTTTCTATTATGATAAATGTGAATATTAATTATTCAGCTTCTTCAGCAGGAGCTTCTTCAGGAGCAGGTTCTTCTGCTTTTTCTTCTGGCTTTTCTTCTTCCTTTTGTTCGAAAGCTTTTGGCTCTTCCTTAGCAGGAGCATCACCATTTTCTAATGATCCAAAAAGATAGATAGCGAATAATGCGTAGACTGCGACATACATGAATGGGATTTGGCCTAAATTAATCGCAAAACCTTGGAAGTCGAATAAGATGTTTGTTAATAAAGATAAGGTGAATAATCCAGCGAATAAATACGCAAGATTCTTTAATCCACTCTTATTAGCGAATTTAGCGATTGGATAGAAAACTAATAACGCTAAAGAAGCAAGCATACCGAAGATAGCAACGATCCAGGCTGTTGGTCCAACTCTGGCGCCATCTGCCACAGCTTGAGCGATATCGACAATACTAAAAATATTACCGATGAAGATGAAGAAAACAAATAAGCAAACGGAAATAACATCAAATACTTTCTTATTTAACTTATTGCCAATAAAGATACCTAAAATGCCGATAGTAATGTAATAAAGTGAAATTACAGTGGCAATGATACCTGTAGCCAACACTGTGCCGGCTCCCGCTAAGTAGTTAACGAATAATAAGAATAAGAGCGCTCCGAAGAATATTAAGATATTGGCTCTTAAAATATCTGCAACTTTTTTCATAAAAAAATCTCCTAATAGTTACATTTAGTCTATCAAGAGATATTGATTAAATCAATGTTATGTAAATAACTAGATAAAATAAAAAAGCCCGGCGGCTCGCTATTTTGTCCCGAAGGATATCTTCGCCACTACGGTGCTTAACTTCTGTGTTCGAGATGGGAACAGGTGTGTCCACCGCGCCATCGCCACCAGACTTTTTATTAAGAGAAATTATTCTCTCAAAACTGAATATTACCACATGTTAGCTTTCTTGTTAATAATAAAACTTTAATTTTACTTTTGGGATTCGATTAAAAATCTTAAGAAATTAAGTCCTCGACCTATTAGTATTAGTCAGCTGAACATATCACTATGCTTACACTTCTAACCTATCAACCCTGTAACTTTCAGGGGGTCTTACTTCTTTCGAATGGGAAGTCTCATCTTTAGGTTGGCTTCACGCTTAGATGCTTTCAGCGTTTATCCATTCCATAGGTAGCTACCCGGCCATGCCACTGGCGTGACAACCGATATACCATT
>CAMZGG010000008.1 GCA_947306345.1 uncultured Caryophanales bacterium | reverse complement strand
TTAGGTAAGACCAACGCTGTGGTCTTAGAAATGGACCTTGAAGCTTTATTAGACGCTAAAGTTAGTGAAACTAAAATGGCGCCTATCTCTAAATTCCCAAGTGTTTCTAGAGACTTAGCCTTCGTGCTTGATGCAAGTATCGCCGCTGGTGATTTAGTTAAAGCGGTTAAGAAAGTCGGTGGCTCTTATGTCGTTGGCTGTGAAGTCTTCGATGTTTATCAAGGCGCTAATATCGCTGAAGGTAAAAAGTCCATGGCTATCTCTGTTACATACCGTAAGGAAGATGGCACATTAACAGAAAAAGAAGTTAGTGACGCTGAAGAAAAGATTAAGTTTGAATTATCACGTAACTTCAAAGCGGAGATCCGTAGTTAATGAAATTAAACCGTGCAACTTTACCAGTTCAAAAGAGTCAAACTTTCACTGAAGAGTTAGATTTTAGCAAACTCACTTTTGATGAAAACCACGTCAAAAGAATTGAGTCTTGCTCAGTGACAGTTGTGGCCACTGAATTTGGTGATATCTTACAGTGCCAAATAAGTGGTAAAGCTCATGTAGTGGCATCTTGCTCATATACACTTGATGATGTCCCGCTTGATGTGAAGTTCCATGAAAACTTCTATTTCACTGATTCTAAAGACGATGAAGCAGAAGATTGCTATTATGAACCAAACGTGGAAATCGATTTAGATCCACACATTTTGGCTCTTATCTTAGCGGAAGTTCCACATAATATCGTCAAAAGTGGGGCTCAGTTACCAAAAAGTGGTAATGGATATCGTGTTTTGAGTGAAGATGAATTCATCAGAGAAAAAAGCCACAAAGGAAATAGTGCTTTTGATATCCTAGATAGCATCGAATTCGACGATAAATAGAGATAATAACTTCTAAGGAAGTTAAAGTATAAATCCCATCCAAAAAATGGGATTTTTTCTTTATCAAAATATTTCTTTAAATATATATTGCAATTCGTCAAATTAGGTGTGATAATATAGTCACCAGTGGTAGCACAGTGGGAGAAAGTGGGAAATAATGTATTTCGGAAGTTTTGTCCATAGCTTAGATGAAAAAGGCCGTTTAATGATACCTCGTAAAATGCGAGATGAATTAGGCTATAAAGTCTACATTATGAAAGGCTTTGACGGTTCACTCTCTTTGTATAACGAAGAAAGATACCTCGAACTCGTTAAGGAATTCTCTAGACTTTCATTTAATCAACAAAAAGTCCGTGACTATCTCCGTATCCAATTTGCCAGCACCTATGAAATGGAAGTCGACAAATTAGGAAGAGTGCAATTACCAACAGCATTACTCAACAAGTACAATATCTCACGCGAAGTTATCGTCCTCGGTATTGGTGACCACATCGAAGTTTGGGATAAAGCCAAATACATCGAATACGAAGAAAGCGTTAAAGATTCATTCGAATCTATCGCTGAAGATATTGATACTAAGAGGGACTAATATGGATGAACATATTCCCGTCCTTCTTAACGAAGTTATAACCGGTCTAAACATCAAATCGTCTGGCACATACGTTGATCTCACTGTCGGAAGGGGTGGCCATAGTAGCGAAATATTGGCTCGCTTAGATAACAAGGGTCATCTCATCTGTGTCGATCAAGATGAGGAAGCTATCGTCGCTTCCCAAGCCAGATTATCTAAAATCTCTAATAACTTTGAGATAGTGAGAAGTAACTTCTCTCACTTAGATGAAATTCTCGAAGAGAAGGGAATTGAAGAAGTTGATGGTATCTTAATGGATCTCGGTGTTTCTTCTCCTCAATTTGATAAAGGAGAAAGAGGATTCTCTTATAAAGAAGACGCGAGACTCGACATGAGAATGGATCAAAGACAAGATCTCACCGCTTATAACATCATTAACACTTATTCATTAGAAGATTTGACAAAAATCTTCCAGATATATGGAGAAGAGAAATATTCCTTCTCAATCGCTAAAAACATCATTAAAGCTCGTGAATCCGCTCCGATTGAAACGACATTCCAATTAGTGGACATCATCAAAAGAAGCAAACCAATGAAAGAGCTTAAGAAAGTGGGGCATCCCGCTAAACAAGTATTCCAAGCATTAAGAATCGCCGTCAATGACGAACTCAATGTCTTAGAAAAAGCCTTAAAGGCAGCCTTAAAACATTTAAAACCAGGTGGAAGATTGGCCGTTATAACATTCCACAGTGGTGAAGATAGAATTGTTAAGAACATCTTCAAAGATGCGGCCGTGAGCGTGGGTAATAGATTTGACGGCCCAATGCTCGAACAAGAAAAGGATTACATCCTTATTAATCATAAACCGATTACCGCTAGCGAAAGTGAATTAGAGTTTAATCACCGCAGTGCTAGTGCAAAGCTAAGGATTATTGCAAGAAAAGAAAGGGGGCAACAATCATGGTTATGAAAGACAAATTAGTCAAATATCATCATAAGGGAATGTACTATCGTTTCCGCAAAATTGGTATCTGTGTTTTAGCAGCTATCTCTCTTGGAACCATCGTTGCTGTTCCAACCTACATTACTTTGCGTGAAATCACCACACAAGCACAAAAAGCGGAAGCGGAAGAACCAGAGTTATTAGAAGAAGATAGTGTTGATCTATCGACTTATTAATAAAAATTTCTCCTTATTTGTCCATTTCCTCATGGACTGAAGTCGTGATTAGGTTCGCGACTTCTTTTGTTTATTAGTGGTTTTTCAGTATTTTATTAGTAGAAAATAAGTGCAATAATACCTTGAATAGACCTTTCTTAACTAATAAATAGTTAATTTGTTGTATATTAGCAAAAAGTTATTTAAAATATAGAAAATTGGTATTTTATTATGGATAAACCTATCGCTGCTATAGAACTTGGAAGCAAGAAATTAAAATTAGTCGTCGGGTACGAAATCGACGGACAAGTATACGTGTTATATACACTCACAAAACCTTATGGAAACTGCATTGAAGGCGGTAATTTTGTTGATGCTAATAAAGTTGCGCAAACAATCGGTAGTATTCGTGAATTCACCGATCCTTCTGCTAAATTAAGGCTTAACATCTCTGATGTCTTATTATGCTTACCTCCATATGGTTTAGGAATTTATCAAACTAGACAAGTCACAACAGTCGTTACTGAAGATAGCAAGATTAGTAACCTCGATATTAAAAATATCTATGCATTAATTAGAAATAGTGCTTATCCATTAAATGATAAAGCTTTAGTGGATGTCGTTCCTGAAAGTTTCACATTAGATCACGGTCGTATCTTCGCGCGTCCTCCTATGGGCGAGTCCTCAAGTACATTAACCGTGAGCGCGAAAGTGCAAACCTTACCAGATGTCTTAGTGGACAATTATCAATCAGTCTTAATGAGTGGTGGTATGGTTTCTAAAAGAAACGTTGTTACCTCTTTAGCCGCAGCTGAACTCATTAACTCTTATCCAAATATGCCTCAATCTTATATCCTCGTGGATATCGGTAGTAATATAACCACTGTCTCATTTGTCGGTAATGGCGCTCTATATGGCTCTACTTACTTTGAATGGGGTGGCGACAACATCACTGAAAAGATTATTGAAAAATTCAATATCAATGAAGCTGACGCCGAAAAGTACAAGATTATGTATGGCATTGATTATAGTGAAATGAATTTTAAAGCCCCAATTTGCACAACTGAAGATGCGGAAGGCCAAGAAGTACATCACTATAATGATGAATTGAATGAAATCATTAAAGGCGAACTTGAAACATTCGTGGAACAATTAAAAGAAGCGATTGATCAAGTGGTAGCCTCGCATGATAAATCTTATAGAAGTTTCCCAATGCTTCTAGTGGGTGGTGGCGCTGAACTTAATGGTTTAGTGCAATATATCACTCCTAAAGTGTTATCTGAAACTGTTGAGGTCGTAAGACCTAAGACATTAGGCGCAAGAAATGCGACATTCTTCAACTGCTTAGGCGCGATTCTTACCCAAAGCCGTTATCCAAACTTAAATGATGAATCTCACCCACGTGTTGGTGTCTTAACACGTAATAATACAAACCAAGCCAAATAGGAGGAGAGAACCTTATGGAAAATTATGATTTAGATAATTTTGAACCCGCTGCAAAGATTGTGGTCATCGGTGTCGGTGGCGCTGGTAACAACGCTGTTAACCGTATGATTGATGAAGAAATTCAAAATGTTGATTTCTGGGTTGCTAATACTGATAAACAAGCCTTATCAACAAGCAAGTCTCTCCATCGTTTAATCTTGGGTCAAGAAATCACTGGTGGTTTAGGCGCTGGTGGTGAACCTGAAGTTGGTGAAAAAGCCGCTGAAGCCAGCACAGATGATATTAGAGAAATCGTCAAAGACGCTAATATGGTCTTCGTTGCTGCTGGTATGGGTGGTGGCACAGGTACAGGTGCGGCCCCAGTTGTCGCCCGTATTGCTCGTGACGCTGGTGCGTTAGTTATCGCTATCGTTACCCGTCCATTTACCTTTGAAGGTAAAAAGAGAGTGGTTAACTCCATCGCAGGCTTAAATAAATTAAAAGAAAACGTCGACGCTATTATCGTCGTTAGTAATGATAAACTCTTAATGACCGCTGGCAATGCTTCTATTTCTCAAGCATTCAATGAATCTGATAAAGTTTTGGCCCAATCAGTTAAAACTGTTGTTAACTTAATCCTTTTACCAGCCGTTATTAACTTAGACTTCGCGGATGTCCGTAATACATTAAAGGATTCTGGCGTATCCATGATCGGCTTTGGTGTTGGATCTGGTCCAAATAGAGCGAAAGACGCCGCTAATGCTGCGCTCAATTCTCCTTTATTAGAAGCCTCTGTTTCCGGCGCTAGAAAGGCGATTGTGGCCGTCACATGTGGTCCTAACGTATCCTTGTTCGACGCTCAAGACACTGTTAACCTATTAATTAACGCTTCTGGTCATGATGTTGATGTCAAATTCGGTGTCGCCATTAACGACCAACTCAATGACGAAATCTTAGTCAGTGTTATCGCTAGTGACTTTGAAGAAGACTTTGACTTCTCTAAGACCTCTAGCTACAGCGCTCCTGCTCGTCCAAGCGAATCGACTGTTCTTAATAATTTAGAAAAAGAAGAAAGCGAAGAAGCCAAAGAACAACCAGGCGAAGATATGGACACCAATTCCATTCTTCCAGACTTCTTACAAAACTAATTTATTGCCTTTAGGCCAATAATCTAATATTATTATGTCGTCCTAGAAGACAAGTCTTCTTATTAACTGCTTATAGAGAGTTTGGGATGGTGGAAGCCAAACAGTAAGAATAAGGAGGTATCACTTCTTTGTATGAGAGCTGAACTAATAGTAAGCCTCCGTGAACTTCTGCGATAAGGAAGTAATCAAGTGCTAAAGATAAATCTTTAGAACTAAGGTGGTACCGCGCTAAATAGCGTCCTTAGATGGACGCTTTTATATTGTTAAGGAGATATTTATGGATTACAAACAAACCTTACTAATGAACAAATCCGATTTCGAAATGAGAGGTAATCTTAATCAAAAAGAACCAATCCTTGTTAAGAAATGGGAAGAAGAAAAGATCTACGAAAACATGAACTTAAATCGTAAAGATGCGAAAGAGTTCGTGCTTCATGATGGCCCTCCATACGCGAATGGCGATATGCACTGTGGTCATATGCTTAACCGTATCCTTAAGGATATTGTTATCCGTTATAAGAATATGCAAGGCTATAGCACTCCATTTGTTTTTGGCTGGGATACACACGGTTTACCAATTGAAAACCTAGTGACAAAAAGTGGTGTTGATAGAATAGCTATTCCATTAACTGAATTCCGTAAAAAATGTGAAGAATACGCCTTAACACAAGTTAATAAACAAAAAGAACAAATCAAACGCTTAGGTTTATTAGGCGATTTTGATAATCCATACTTAACTCTTAAAAAAGACTATGAAGCTAAACAAATCGAAGTCTTTGCTTCTATGGCGCTTCAAGGTCTTATCTATAAAGGTTTAAAACCAGTTTACTGGTCACCAAGTAGTGAATCCGCTTTAGCGGAAGCTGAAATTGAATACGCTGATGTGTTATCACACAGCATTTATGTCGCTTTCCCAGTAAGAGATGGTAAAGGTGTCGTGGATAATGACGCTAGACTCGTCATCTGGACAACAACTCCTTGGACATTACCTGCTAACTTAGCGATTTCCGCTCATCCTGACTTCGTTTATGGCGAGTACGATACAAATCTTGGAAAACTTGTTTTCCTCGCTGAATTCGCCGATAAACTTAAAGAAGAACTAGGTTTAGAGAAATGTGAACTCATCAAACGCTTCAAAGGTAGTGAATTAGAATTCGTTGTGTGCAAACACCCATTCTATGATAGAGATTCTTTAGTCATCGTTGGTACACACGTTACTGATGACGCTGGTACTGGTTTAGTCCATACCGCTCCTGGTCACGGTGTTGAAGACTATCAAGTCTGCTTAAAATATCCAGGTCGTGGTTTAGATCCATATTGCCCTGTTGATGAACATGGTAAATTAATGAAGGGAACTGGTGAAAGATTAGAAGGTCTTTTCTACGAAAAGGCTAACGATGTTGTTTTAGAAATCCTCACTGAAAATGGTGCGCTTTTAAAACACACAACCTTCACCCATAGCTATCCACATGACTGGAGAACACATAAGCCAGTTATCTTTAGAGCCACAAAACAGTGGTTCTGCTCAATTGAACCAATTAGAGAAAAACTCTTAAAAGAAATCCATAATGTTAAATGGTATCCAGCTTGGGGCGAAACCAGAATGGTTAATATGATTAAAGATAGAGCCGACTGGTGTATCTCTCGTCAAAGAGCGTGGGGTGTCCCAATTCCAATCTTCTATGCGGAAGATGAAACCCCAGTTATTGATAAAGAAGTATTCGACCACGTTGCTAAACTCTTTAAAGAGTTTGGTAGTAACGTTTGGTATGAAAGAGATGCCAAAGACTTATTACCAGAAGGCTATACAAATCCACATTCTCCAAATGGTAAATTCGTTAAGGAAAAAGATATTATGGACGTGTGGTTCGATAGTGGTTCCTCTTGGCAAGGTGTCCTTAGAAATAGAGGCATCTCTTATCCAAGTGACTTATATTTAGAAGGTAGTGACCAATATCGTGGTTGGTTCAACTCCTCACT
This sequence comes from uncultured Caryophanales bacterium, assembly GCA_947306345.1. Lineage (GTDB taxonomy): Bacteria > Bacillota_I > Bacilli_A > RFN20 > CAG-826 > RUG14515. The sequence goes on along the minus strand of CAMZGG010000008.1, from coordinate 19,453 downwards.
TATTTTAAGTGTCGCTACACAGAGTGTAGCCCCATATAAGAGTGTCGTTTCTCATGGTTGGGTATTAGATGAACACGGTGAACAAATGCACAAGTCCAAAGGTAATGGCGTTGATCCTACAAAGATTGCTAATGTGTATGGCGCTGATATCTTAAGACTCTGGGTTGCTAGTGTTGACTATCAACAAGATGTCCGTATTGGTGAAAACTTAATCAAACAAGTCGCTGACCAATATAGAAAGATTAGAAACACCCTTAAGTTCATCTCTTGGAACTTAGTGGACTTTGATCCTACTAACAGAGTTAGTGAGTTTGCTAAACCTGATCAATATATCTTAGGAACACTCAATCAATTAGTGAAGAATGTCACCGAAGCTTTTGATAAATATAACTTCTCTGAAGCCACAAGCGATATCATGACTTTCATGTCCACTGATTTAAGTAGCTTCTATTTAGATATTAATAAGGATGTCTTATACTGCGAAGGCAAGGATTCCTTAAGAAGAAAACAAGTTCAAACTGTATTATATACAGTTGGTGAAACATTATTAGCCTTACTTAACCCAATCCTTCCATTCACTATGGATGAATTCAATAGAAATATGCCTGGTGAAAGAAAGGCTAATCCTCAATATCTTGATTATCCAAAAGCCAATGCTGTTAATAAGGCAGTGTTAGAAGAATATGAGCAGTTCAAACTCTTAAGAGATGACGTCTTAAAAGCCTTAGAAGAAGCGAGAAATAACAAAGTTATTGGCTCCGCTCAAGAAGCTTATGTTTCCATCAAATTCAATAACGCTGACTTAGAAAAACTCTTCAATAGCTTTGATGCACATTTAAGAAACCAATTATTCGTTGTTAGTGAAATCAAAGAAGAAGATAACGATGGTGCAACATATCAAAACACACAAATCAAAGTTATCCATCACCCAGGTCACTTCTGTGAAAGATGCTGGAACTATGAAAGCGACGCTGTTATGCAAGAAGATGGTACCTTCTTATGCAAACGTTGTAATGAGGTTGTTAAATAATGAAAGAGAAATTATTAAAAGGCCTTAAATGGTTCTATAAATCATATATTTGGCTTGGTGTATTGCTTCTAGCAATAGATATTATCACTAAGCAAATCATCATGCATCTTGGCACACCAGGCAGTCAAATCGCTGACTGGGGCTTTGTGCGTATTAATTATGTGTTAAACTTCAATGCCGCTTTCGGTATTGGTGTTGATAATCCAACTCTCTCGAGAACAATCTATTTAATTGTGGCTAGCTTAATTACCGCTGGCTTAGTTACATACCTCGTCATGAAGAGAAAAGAGATGAAAATCTTTATTAGAGCGACCTTAATAATGGTGGTCACAGGTGCGGTTGGTAACATGATTGACCGTGTCTTCTATGGACCACTTCAAGGTGCCCAAAATTTGTTCAGTGGTGCAGTTGTAGACTGGATTGATTTCTACTGGGTTCCAGGCTGGGTTTGGAACTTCAATATCGCTGATAGTTGTATTGTTGTCGCAGCCTTTATGCTCATCATTTACATTATTGTAAGTGAGGTTAAAGACTATCGCGAAAGAAACAAGAACAAAGTTGTGACCGAAAACGACAATAAAAAGACTCTTTCTAAGAGTGAACAAGAAAAGCTTGAAGCGGAAAAAGCTGATAGAGAAGAAAGTAAATAATTAGTAGTTATTTAGTAAAGTTATGAAATACATTGTAACCTTTAAAGAAAACGGACAAAGATTAGATAAAGCTGTAGCAATGCTTAACAGCGAGCTTTCTCGTAGCTTTATTACTAAACTGATTGATGAGGGCAAAATCACCATCAACGGCAAAGTAGAGAAGCCTTCTTTTAAGGTTAAAGAAAATGACGAGATTAATATCGAAGAAATCGTCGATGTGAAGAGTGATATCAAGGAAGAAGATATCCCATTAGATGTCGTTTATGAAGACGATGATATCCTCATTATCAATAAGCCTCAAGGCATGGTTGTTCACCCCGCAAACGGACACTATTCGGGTACACTTGTTAACGCCTTAATGTTCATGGAAGATTCACTATCTTCTATAAATGGTGTTGTCCGTCCAGGTATCGTCCATAGAATCGATAAAGATACATCTGGTTTATTATGTGTTGCTAAAAATGATAACGCCCATCATTTTCTAGCTGAACAACTTAAAGATCACACAATGGCTAGAGAATATATGGCTTTAGTCCGTGGTGTTATTAAAGAAAATAGTGGCACAATTGAAATGCCTATAGGCAGAGATAAAAAAGACCGTCAAAAAATGGCCGCGGTCAAAGAAGGTAAACCTGCTATTACTCATTTCCAAGTTTTAGAGAGGTTTAGAGACCACACTTTAGTGAAGTGTCAGCTCGTCAGTGGTCGTACGCATCAAATCCGCGTTCATATGTCCGCGATTGGTCATCCTGTTGAAGGTGATCCATTATACGCTGGTAAGAACTACGATAAGATTTATAAAAACGGCCAATTACTTGTAGCGTTTAAGTTAAAGCTTATCCATCCAACCACTAAGAAAGAAATGGTCTTCAATATTGACCTTCCAGATTACTTCCAAAAAGTCTTAGAGGACTTAAGATAAAAGAATACCCAGCAAATGCTGGGTTTTTCTATTCAACGACCTCTTTATAATTAGCGAAGTGCTTTTTAGCGATTTTATTGAACTCTTCTAAGCCATATTTCTTAATGAACTTCTTAGAGAATTCATTGACCTTAGAAGACGCTCCAAATGGGAAAGTCATTTTGTATTTCTTTTCTAATGCTTCTTTTTCTAATAAGAAGGCATATCTAGCAATACAGCTCGCTAAAGCGACACATGGATAAAATGATTCACCTTTAGTTTTAAAAGTAATATTTAAGACCTTTTGTTCTTTAGGATCATTTAGATAACCAAAGTATTTAGATTCAGCGACAAATTGATCCACAAAGATGTTTTTAGTGTCTGGGAATTTCTTAAACATATTAAGTAACGCTCTATTGTGCATTTTAGCCTTAATAGAATTAAGATTTTCACCTTGTTCAATAAGTTCGTTATAGTGATCGTTTGGTAGGGCTAATTTAGAGACAAAGAACTTCTTAAGTAGAAGTGGGGAGATTTCCATAATCTTCTCATCGGTTAATTTCTTACTATCTTTAACCCCAAAGGATTCAAGCTCTTTTAAGTCTTTGCCTCTAACAAACGCGGCGACAACAATGACAGGAAGTAAGAAATCACCGACACCGACTTCGTCGCTACCGATTTGATTGTCTTTACAAAGCCATCCCGCTTTGGTGGCGCTTTTGTTCTCTTTAACTTCCGCTTCAATGTTCCATTTCTTCGCCTCAGTTAAAGCGCCGTCCCCCATGAAGACAACTTTATGTTTGTTCTTTTTATCACGATAAATCGTAATAACAACACCAGAATAATCCGCTTGGAAGATGATATATTCACCGTTATTAAGCTTTTGATAGGCTAAATAAAAGTTAATTAATTCATCAGCTTTTTCCGCGGTAATTGGAAATGATACAATCTCTTTGCTCATGGAATAATGATAACACGTTTTTATCTATATAAAATTAGTTTTTATAATGTTAGAATAATCGTATGCAAAACATTTACGAAACATTTGAGTTTAATAAAATTAAAGAACACTTATTAGAATACGCTAAAACGGAATTAGCCAAAGTCTATATCGATGAACTAAAGATGTTTGATAATCCTAATGATGTCAAAAATGCTTTAGAGGATCTTAAAGAAATCAGTTCCATCATCGTGAGATTTGGTCCTTTGCCAATTCATAATTCCGCTAACGCACTAGTGCTCATTGATTTAGCCAAGAAAACAGGCTTATTAACTCCACGTGATTTATCCTTAATCGCGGAAGATGTTTTGACTATTGGTAAAATCTCTGCTTTTCTAAAGAAAATTGATTCCTTATATCCTCGTGTTAATCAAATGACAGAAGGCTTTATAGATTTAACTAATTTAGAAAAGGAAATCCATAGAGTCATCACTAATTCCTTAACAGTGGCGGATAATGCCTCTAGCGACTTATATCAAATTAGACACCAATTAAAGAAAGCGGAAGCAAACTTACAAAGTAAGATAGCCTCTTTAGCGTTTTCTTATGGTAAATATCTTAACGATGATAACATCACCATTAGAGATGGCCATTTTGTCTTACCAGTTAAGACTGTTGATAAGAGTAAAGTTAACGGTATTGTCTATGATGTCTCCGATAGTGGTAATACCACCTTTATCGAACCATTAGAAATCGTTCAACTTAATAACGAAATTACCGCGCTTAAAGTCCAAGAAAATGAAGAGATTAGAAAAATCTTAAAAGCTTTAACCGCTTTAGTGCTCCTTCAAGAAGGAGAAATCATCACTAATAATAAGATTATCGCTAAGTTAGACTTCCTAAGTGCGAAAGCCTTATATGCAGGTGAGATTAACGCTGATATTGCGGAAGTTAGTGATAAACAAGAAATATATTTAGAACTCGCTAGACATCCATTAATCGATCCTAAGAAAGTCGTAGCGAATTCTTTCGAATTAAATGAAAATGAACCAATCATTATCATCTCTGGTCCTAACGCTGGTGGTAAAACTGTTTCTTTGAAAACAGTGGGCTTATTAACTTTAATGCATCAAGCGGGCTTAGCCTTACCAGTCAGAAAAGCTAAAGTCGGCTACTTTAAACATATCTTCATCGATATTGGTGATAACCAATCATTAAGCGATAACTTATCTACCTTCTCTGCGCATATCTCTCAAATTGGTGAAATCATTCACGCAGTCGGTGGTAAAGACTTAGTCTTACTTGATGAACTTGGTACCGGTACTGACCCTAAAGAAGGTGAAGCCCTCGCGGTGGAAGTCACTAAATACTTAGAAGAGAAACACGCTTTAGCGATGATTTCCTCACACTTTGCAGCGATGAAAGAATATGCCTTCTTAAGCAAGAACATCGCTAATGCATCGATGATCTTTGATGAAGAGAACTTATCTCCAACCTATAGATTTAAACAAGGTGTACCTGGTAAAAGCTATGCTTTAGAGGTTGCTTCTAGATACGGCATTGATAAAGATATCATTACTAAAGCCCATGAATTCTTAAAGAGTCATGAAACCAATGACGTTGGTGAACTTTTAAACATTCTCCAAAAGAAAGTGGAAGAGGCTAATAAGTTACAAGATGAATTAGACAAGAAACAAATTGAACTCGAAAAGCGTGAAAAGAAACTCGCTAATGAGGAAGAACTCTTTGAGAATCGTAAAGAAAACATGCTCAAAGATGTCAAAGAAGAAAAAGCCGAGCTCATTGAAAACGCGAAGAAAGAGATTTCCGATATTATTTCTAAGATGCATAACTCTGATATGAGAGTCCACGAAGTCATTGAACTTAAAAAAGAACTCGAAGAGTTAGAGGAAAAGGAAGAAGAAGTCGTCTATAACGAAGAAATCGCTGTTAATGACTTCGTCTCTATCCCAAGCATGAACATATACGGACGTGTTATGAGAATGAAAGGTAACAAAGCCCATATTGTCAGTGACGGTGGCTTAGCCTTTGACGTTGATAAGAATAAACTCCACAAAGTGGCGCAGCCAAAAGTGGGTACTTCTAAAGTGAAGAAGACTAACTATGATTTAGCGATTAACACTAAAGTGGGTATTGAATTAAACCTCATTGGTATGCGTGTTGAAGAAGCGAAAAACGCTTTAATTAAATACTTAGATAACTGTCGTTTAAAACACTTAAGTCAAGTCCGTATCATCCATGGCTTTGGTAGTGGTGCTCTCCGCAATATGGTTCGTAGTTATTTAGATACACAAAAAGACCTGAATCATCGCCCTGGTGGCGAACATGAAGGTGGTGGAGGTTGCACAGTTGTGCTCTTTAAATAATGAAAGAGAGAATTAAGTCATGTATTAATAACCTTAAGCATCTCCCTGGTGTTTATTTAATGCATGATAAAGACGGTAAAATCATCTATATTGGCAAGGCCAAAGATTTATATAAAAGAGTGAGCCAATACTTCTTAAGACCACAAGTAGGCAAAGTCGCAAAGATGGCCTTTGAAGCGGAGTACTTTGAAACCATCATCACTAATAACGAGAAAGAAGCTCTTATTTTAGAGATGAACCTCATCCAAACTCATTATCCTAAATTTAATATATTATTAAAGGATGGTAGTCATTACCCATATATTGCTTTAAGAAAAGATGGCTATCCATACTTACAAATCAAAAGAAACACAAAAGATAAGAAATACGATTACTTTGGTCCTTTCCCAAGAAGCACAAGTGCGTATGAAACTATCGACTTATTAAATAAGATATTTCCTTTGAGGAAATGTAATAAGATTCCTAATACTGCTTGTCTATATTATCATCTTGGTCAATGCTTAGCGCCTTGTATCAACGATATATCTAAAGAAGTTGAAGATGACTTACGTGAAAAGGTCAAATCCTTTATGCGTGGTAATAACACGGATGTTAAAAGAGAACTCACTAATAAGATGATGTCCGCTAGTGAGAAGATGGATTATGAAGCTGCGAATGACTATAAAAACGTTTTAGAAGCGATTAATCACATCAACATTCCACAGAATATGGAGAATAACGATAAAAAAGACCGCGATATATTCGCGTTCTCCGTGAGAGAGGGTTATTTATCGTTAGCGGTCCTTTTGTTCCGTAGAGGCACTCTTTTGGATAAAAAAGTCTATATCGTCGAAGAGTTTGATAATAACGAAGAACAAGTCGCTGACTTAATTCTCCAATTCTATCAAAATGTGCCACTCCCACAAGAAGTGGTTATTAATAATGAAACAGTCGTGGATTTATTAAGCGATTTAATTGATCCAACCGTCTACAGTGTCACTAAAGGTAAGATTCATGATTTAATCTTAACCGCGAAACAAAACGCGAATAACGCATTAGACGAATACTTCTTATCTAGTAAACTAGATAGTGATAAGTTAGAACTTCTAGAAGAACTCGGAAGAATAATTAAAATCGATACACCTTACCGTATTGAATTATTTGATAACTCACACTTACAAGGATCTAACCCTGTGGGCGCTGCAGTAGTGTTCATCAACGGTGAACCTGCAAAGAAGCTATACCGCAAGTATCATATCGAGCATGATGAGGCTAGAGATGACCTTAAATCCATGGAAGAAGTTGTCTATAGAAGATATAAACGTCTAAAAGACGAGGGACAAGATTTACCAGATTTAATCCTCGTCGATGGTGGTCTTAACCAAATCAAAGCCGCGGACACCGCTCTTAAGAAAGCGGAAGTTTCTATTAATCTCTTTGGCTTAGTGAAAAATAATAAGCACCAAACCGCTGGCTTAATGGACATAAACGGCAATGTCTATGATATCGAAAATAAGAACATTTTCTTCATGCTTACCAGAATGCAAGATGAAGTCCATCGCTTTGCGATAACTTTCCATCAATCATTAAGAAATAAGAAAATGAAGTCATCAATCTTAGATGACATCAAGGGCTTAGGAGATAAGCGCAAAGAGTTAATCAATAAAGCTTATCCAGATATCACTTTATTAAAAGAAGCAACGGTGGAAGAGTTAAGTCAACTCTTACCAAGAGAAGTTGCAGAAGCGCTCTATATGAAATTAAGATATTAATTACTTGCAAACAACGGGAGTTTTATTTAATATAATTATCGCTGACATGCGCTTGTAGCTCAGTTGGATAGAGCAACAGCCTTCTAAGCTGTGGGTCAGGCGTTCGAGTCGCCTCAAGCGTGCCATAATCGTATACATACTTTGATACAAAGTGGAATATGCGAAAAACCGCAAAAATGCTCTGAAACGGGCATTTTTTCTTATTTGTTGACTGCTTTTCCTCTATTATGCCTTGTTTTTAGAACCCATTTGCTGAGTTGCTATTTACCTATCTCACATACGCTTTACCTATAACACATACGGTTATTTATGGTAATAGATCTAGAGAACATTGGAGACTCAGTTATCTATATGGTCTAGACTATTAAAACAATTTAAACAATCCATACAATTTTTGTTAAAATAAAGCGATGAAATATTTAGTAATAATATCGACCTTATTTGTCATTGGTTCATTGCTAGGATGGGTAATAGAACTTTTCTTCCGTAGATTTGTCTCGCAAAAGAAATGGATGAATCCCGGCTTTTTAACTGGACCTTATTTGCCAATTTATGGTTTTGGGGTAATTGTTCTATATGGAGTCAGTAATATCCCTTTAGGAATTAATACAAAAGTATGGGATATTGCTGCTCGTGTCGCTATCATAGGAGTTGGAATGACGTTAATAGAATTTGTCGCCGGCCTCATATTTATAAAAGGTCTCAAAATTAAGTTATGGGATTATTCGAACCGCAAGGGGAATATCATGGGCATCATTTGTCCGTCGTTTTCTTTGATATGGTTAGTTGTTGGCTCATTATACTATTTCCTATTAAATCCAGTTTTGGTGGAAGGCATATCTTGGATAAGTGAGAATCTTATCTATACATATTTTGTTGGAGCGGTCATCGGTGCAATATTGGTTGACTTTGCTTATTCCGTTCATCTTGCTTCAAAGTTAAAACAATTTAAAGAATACAGCGATTTAAGATTCGAAGAATTTAAAAAAGAATTCAAAAAGAGAATCAAAGAAATAAGAAACAAAGATAGTCGTTAATTTATTATTTGACTCTTTAGAAATAAATTCCAAGAAGTCAAATAATACCTATGAGAAACACAGTTTTTACCCTGTTTTTATGGGCATTTTTTCTTATTTATTAGTTGCTTATCATTTGATTTACCTTATTTTTGAACTTATTTGTTGCAAAGCTTTTGGACATAAAAAGGGTGTTTAGCGATAAAATTCAAAAAAGTAATAACCAAGTTATTAATAAAATTTTTAGCACTCTCACTTAACGAGTGCTAATTTTGTGCTACAATAGAGTTATAAAAGGAGGATTAATTTATGCAAATGGAACAAATGCCTGACTATGAAAATGATAAAGATGTCCTTCAAAAATTTGGCCGTAACATTAACGAAGAAGTTAAGAAAGGGAAAATTGATCCCGTCATCGGTCGTGATGAGGAAATTAGAAAAATCATTGAAATATTAGCCAGAAAAACTAAAAACAACGTCATTCTTTTAGGTGAACCTGGCGTTGGTAAAACCGCAATACTTGAAGGTCTTGCGGAACGTATCGTCAAAGATGATGTGCCGACCATACTTAAGGATAAAACTATTTATGAATTAGATATGGGCGCATTAGTAGCGGGTGCAAAATACCGTGGTGAATTTGAAGAGAGATTAAAAGCAGTCCTTAATAAAATTAAGGAAAGCGAAGGCAAAATCATTCTCTTTATCGATGAGATCCACCTCATTGTCGGCGCTGGTCGAGCGGATGGTGCCCTCGATGCTTCTAACATGCTCAAACCGATGCTTGCGAGAGGAGAAATCGATTGTATCGGGGCGACGACATTAAAAGAATATCGTGAATATATTGAAAAGGACCGCGCTCTAGAAAGAAGATTCCAACCCGTTCTTATCAATGAACCGACTGTGGAAGATACTATTTCTATATTAAGAGGATTAAAGAATAGGTTCGAATCATTCCATGGTGTGAAGATTACCGATAATGCTTTAATCGCCGCGGCAAGTTTATCCAATCGTTATTTAACATCTCGTTTCCTTCCTGATAAAGCTATCGACTTAGTGGATGAAGCTTGTGCTTCCATCAAAGTGGAACTCGCCTCTATGCCTAGCGAACTCGATGAATTAGAGAGAAAGATTAGGCAATTAGAGATTGAAAAGGCTGCTTTAAAGAAGGAGAGTGATGAAGCGAGCAAGAAGAGACTCGCGGATGTCGAAAAAGAACTCTCTTCTCTTAATGAGAAAGATAACGAACTCAAGAAGAGATGGAAACAAGAGAAAGATGAAATTCTCAAAGTTAAAGGCATTAAAGAGAAACTCGAAAAAGCGAAGTTTGATTTGGATGTCGCTTTAAGTCATTCCGAATACGAAAAAGCGGGTGAATTACAATATAAGACCATCCCAGAATTAGAGAAGAAATTAAAAGAGAACGATAATTCTCAAAGCGAGAAGAAACTCTTATCCGAAGTCGTGGATGAAGAACAAATCGCGAAGATTATCTCTCGTATGACCAACATCCCTCTCAGCAAGATTGAAAAAGGCGATAGAGAGAAAGTTCTCGATTTAAAGAAGACTTTATCGAAGAGAGTAATCGGTCAAGAAGAAGCTTTAACTTTAGTTAGCGATGCGATTCTCCGTCAGAGAGCGGGGATTAAAGATAGCAATCGACCCATCGGTAGTTTCTTGTTCTTAGGTCCTACTGGTGTGGGTAAAACCGAAGTCGCTCGTGCTTTGGCGGAATCCTTGTTCGATTCGGAGAGTCATATCATCCGTATCGATATGAGTGAATATATGGAGAAATATAGCACTTCTCGTCTTATTGGTGCCCCTCCAGGATATGTCGGATATGAAGAAGGCGGACAACTCACGGAGAAAGTGAGAAGAAATCCTTATTCTATCGTCTTATTCGATGAAATCGAAAAAGCTCATCCCGAAGTCTTTAATTTGTTACTACAAATGTTAGATGATGGGAGACTTACCGATAGTCAAGGAAGGGTCGTGGACTTCAAGAATACGATTATCATCATGACTAGTAATTTAGGTAGTGAATATCTCCTCAATAATGAAAGAGATAAAGTGGAAGGATTATTACATCAAACCTTTAAGCCTGAGTTCTTAAATCGTATCGATGAAATAGTGTACTTCTCCCCATTATCTAAAGAGACTCAATCTAAGATTGTTGATAAGATGCTTAACAATCTCAATGATAGATTAAAAGAATCTTATTATTCGTTCGAATTCTCTGACGCTTTAAAGAGTTGGATCCTCGATAGTGCTTATTCACCAATCTATGGTGCGAGACCGATTAAGAGATTCATCCAGAATAAAGTGGAGACCATTATTGCGAATAAGATTATTTCACAAGAGGTTGACACCAAACACAAATACTCAGTTGATTATAACGGCCAAGAAGTCATAGTCAAACAAGTTTAAATTTTAGGGAAGCCACCCGTTGGGTGGTTTTCTTTATCTAAATGAGTTAAAAACTTTTTAGCGCCTTTCTCTTTTTTGTTCGTCTTATTGTATGAAGCCCCTTAGAAGATTAATATAGAAGGAGAAACGCGTATGAAAAAAATCATGAAGAAAGCGACATTGATTTCCACATTACTGGGCAGCTTAATTATCACTAGCTGCCAAGGTATTTTAATACCTTCAACAAGCAGTAATAGCTCTGATACTACATCAAGCGTTTTTTCTTCGAGCGAAAATAATCAATCTAGCAGCCATGAAAATGAATATGGTGTAACCGTCATCAAGGAAGAAAATGACACCGTTCCAGAAGAAGGAATTACCTTTACTGTTGAAAGTCTTAATAAAGAATTCTGTTTAAAAAGCAGAGACCTCTATGTCACTGATACGGACACCAGAATTATTGGTTCTCTCTACAACTTATATTTAGCGGACGCGAACAAGGATGGCTGCCTTGATTTTATATATACCACAACATTTGGTCGCTCATACGATAACGCCGGCGTGTGGGTTGGTGTTTACGATTATAAAAATAGTCAAATGCTCTATGAATTAAACGATCCAAATGAATTTGACTATCGTATATATTTCAGCGCACCTAGTTTTATCATAGAAAAAACTAATACAGACTACTGGAACTCTGATAATTTCTTAGAAACAGGTCGTTTAGTGGGCAAAGGTATCCTAGATTATAGCAGTGAAAAAGTGACCACCAAATGGGAGAACTTCCTTAATATCGATTCATGCAATTTTAATATTACTTTAGCGGGTAAAGATCGTACTCCTGTACCGCTAAAAACGACTGGAGATAATAATATCTTTATTGTGGAGCACGCTAGTGTTGATAATGCTTACTGCATTACCACAAACGTCACAAGAAATAGTGGTAAATACGATGACTTAACTAGCGATTTACCTGTTGGCTATCGTCTTAATGGCGATTATCTTTTGGCGCAGTCTATTGCTAGTAACATCCAAGATAATGTCATTATCTATTTAGATTCTGCATACCTTGAATACAACAATAAAACTTCCGCTGTAGTGGAAGTATGCGTCTCTAACTTCATATACCATATCATTTTCGAATTCGATACTTATGAGTATGATGCTAACCACGCTACATTAATAGGAACTCTTGGCTGGACATTTGCTTCTAGTGATATCGTTGAATTCTCTTATGAGTATATTCCTGGTCCATACAATAACCCATATAGCGAAGAAGAATTTCCTTTTACTTGTGTTTCTGTTGGTAGTGGTCGAGGAATCGCAAGAGAAATTTATCGAATGCTAGAAGGATTAGTGGTGGAAATTGATCCTGCTTTAGTGAAAACGACAACACAACTTGTTCATTTCTTCTTCAAGACTAGTGACAATAAATATACGTTTACTAGACAAAATCCATTCATCCAAATCAATGATAGTTATTACCTAATCATTTACGCTCAATATTATGCAAATGCTATCAATACCACTAAGGAATACGTTCGTTTTAGAGATGGACATAGTGAAATTAGAGTGGAACCAGTTAATCCAGGTTTGACACCTCAGGTTATTCAAAACGCCACAAGCATCCTCTTTAAGCAAAGCCCAAACTATCCTAGCGAGGCTTTAGAGAATTACAAAAATAATGCTAGCTACACATTTACTATCGCGAACAATCTGTTCTACATCATTGACGCTAAAATAATGGTGATGGGAAGTTCAAAATACGAAGTAGCGTCGGAAGTTGATTTCTCCTCATTGTTTCCAGTTGTATAACCGATTAAAGACCTCGTGAAAAGCGAGGTTTTCTTTTTCTTAAAAAAGTGGTGCGCGTATACATGCTTTTATGCGACAATAAAAATGACATTAAATTCATGGAGGTATAACTATGAAGAAGTTTATTGTACCCGCGTTAGCGGTATCTGTTTTATCTCTTGCTAGTGCGCTTGTTATTTTCCAAAACAAGAACTATCAAGAAGTATCGGCATACACAGTTTCTTCTTTGGCAACTACAATTGATTTAAACGATTGCAGTGATGATGAAATCAGAAGTTATTATGCCGGTCTTAATTCACTAAGTGAAGATGAAAGACAAGGCACTAACCTCCTCAAGAATTTAAAGCCTATCCTTTCCAATGGTCAAAAGTACTATGCATACAACAATGACAAAAAGATTTGGAAAATGTATGAAATTACTGACCGTGACTGGGAAAAATCTCCTGCCAGTTCGACTACATATGGAACATATGATCCTGTAACTAATAAGATTACAGGCTATCAATATGGTGATAGCGCTTCTAATAGTAAAAATAATCCATATATCCATGCTTTATATATCAATAGAGAATTAGATAACCAAACAACAGCGTGGGATGATCACAATCAAGATGCTTGGGGCATAAATAGAGAGCACATTTGGGCTAAATCACATGGTTTTGATGATGATACAAATTCCAGTGGGGGTGCAAGAGGGGACCCAATGCACTTATGGGCTGGCAATGGTTGGGCTAACCATGAACATAGTAACTATTTCTTTGCTTTTGTAGATAAAAATAAATCATATAGTGACGCTGGCACTAAGTACCAAACCGCTTATGGTAATCTAACTGGCAAGTCAAGAACATTAAGCTCTTCTACTGAAACAGTCTTTGAACCACAAGATTGCGATAAAGGTGATATCGCTAGAGCCATCTTCTATATGGTGGCTAGATACAACAACTATGCTGGTGAAACAACTGGCTTTGATGCTGATAACCCAAACCTTGTGTTAGCTAATGATCTAAGCGAAAACAATAGGACAGGGACATCATCCTATAACAATCCATTTTCCATGGGTTTATTAAGCGACTTATTAGCCTGGAACAAACTCGACCCAGTTGATGAATATGAAGTCCACAGAAATAATCTTCTTTATAGAAACTACACAAGCAATAGAAACCCATTCATCGATTTCCCAGAATGGGCGGAATACATTTGGGGTACCGCTAATTTTGATGGAACAGGTTATAATGCTACACCAAAAGGCGCCGCTAAACCTGCTACTGATGTTATCGGTCAACAAGGTGAAAGATTTGAAGTATCCGTTGAAGAAATCAAATTCTCAGTGGGTGATACTTTTAAAGTATCTGGTAAGAACGCTGATGACGACATTGCCTGGTCAGTGGACGATAACACTGTTGTTAGCTTAAGTAAGAATAACTCCGCTAACGATGAAGAAATCACCGTTACAGCGTTAAAAAACGGCACAACCACAATCCGTGCTTCTGCCTATTCGGGTGGTGACTTAATTAATAAGACCATTGCAGTGACAGTTAACGACTTAATCATTGAAAGTATCTCTGTTTCTGGCGCTAAGACTGAATTCAAAGTTAACGAAGAATTCTCGACAGAAGGTCTTCAAGTCAAAGTTAATTATAAAAACGGCACTAGTGAAACAGTGACAACTGGCTATACAGTCAGTAAGCCTGATATGAGCAAAGAAGGTGAACAAACAGTCACCATCACATATCAAGGTGTGACCGCTACATATAAAATCAATATTGTTAAAGCACCAATCCCAATGCTTTATATCTATCTAGCCATCGGTGGTGGTGTCTTGGTCTTAATCATCTTAATTGTTATCTTCGCTAAAGCTAATAAGAAGACCAGAAAGAAAATGCTAAAAGTAGCGAAAAAAGGCGCTAAAGCGTATAAGAAGAGTTCGAAAAAGTAAACAAAAAGACCACGAATAATCGTGGCCTTTAAATTTTTATTCAATTATTGTTCAATCGCTGGTTCAATGTTCTTTAATCTTTGAAGAGTGTTCATTCTGTTCTTCATTTTCACGTGATTGCTAATGCCACCGGCTAAAGCGATAACGTTACCAACTGGTTCCATGAATCCGAAGAGATACATGAGAGCAACTAAGCCATAGAGTTGACTCATAGCTTCTTCAGCGGAGATTGGGTGACCAGAATTATTGGCATCACGTGCGATTTCGTAGGCTTGGCAACCCATTATAACTGCGACGATGATGATGCCGAGAATAGCAACGACTGTTAAAGTGATGCCGACTGCTAAAGCAGTGTTTCTTTTCTTTCTGAATTGTTCAATTTCAGCTTGTAATCTGCTTTTGTCGTTAATTGAATAACCATTTATTGTTTCCATATGTTTTTTACCTCGATTTCTATTTTATGAAAAAAATAACTTAGTTATCAATAAATATCGGAAATATCGAACAAAACTCAAATCTGTCATATTTGCTTAGACACTTTTGTCCATATTTTTTACAGATTTTCTATTTTAATTCGTCTTATGTAGTGAAGGGTGTTAGAATAGGAGCGCAATTATGAAAACAAAGAAACTATTTATTACGTTAGGATTATCAATTCTAGCCATGTCCATAACAGCGTGTACATTTAATTTTTCTTACAGTAGTTCACATTATCAAAAAGAAGACAATATGGTCTCACGCATGATTAGTGCCGATTATGGAAGACATATTCAAGATCGTGTGACTTTCTTATACGGCACCGCCTTAATGCCAATTAATCCAAGCGACTGTGGTGTTAGTAATTTCGTTATTGGTGACCAAGTAGAGATTCACTATACAGGTTACTGCTACGAAGAAGAGTCCTATCCTTCTAGATTTACGCTTAAGAAAGATCAAATTACTAAAATCGATATTTTTCCTGCTACCATCGTAGAATATGAATTAAATCCAGTTCCTGGTGACGCAGAAAATTTAGACATTGTGCCAGTAGAAGGCTTTGAAGGCTACACAATGATTACTGCGGAGTATGTCATCAACGAAGACAAGACTTATGTCACTAAAGAAGCGTTCCTAGAGACCGCCTCTGCAGGAACAAAATTATATGGCGTTAATCCTTCGGCATTTAATTCATTAAATGTCATCGCCTTTTATTCCTACAATCCAAGACCGGAAGCGGTGAAATAAAATAGTACACAATTTGTGCGCTTTTTCTTTGGTTTTTTCATTAATATTTAACTAACGTAATAATAGAATTATTCTTTTGCGCTTGACATTTAAGGTTAATGTTGGTAGTCTTTTCGGCAGTGTCTATCTATTCTAGATATACACACCCTTGCATTAAAAGAGAAAAGAGTTGAAAACATGCAACAAGTCCTAGACGTCATTAAACAAATCCTCGTTGTATTATTCTGGATCTGCGAAGTATACGTTGTGTACTACGTGTTCCTATACATCGTTGGTTTTATATTCCACAAACAAAAATATCCAATGGTGGAGGACAAACAAAAGTTCTGTATTTTTGTCCCTTGCCATAACGAAGGTCCAGTAGTGGCCGCAACTGTGGAAAACTACACCCACATCGAATACGCTGAAGATTTATTCGATATCTATTTCATCGCCGATAACTGTTCCGATGATACCGCAAATATCTTACGCGAAGCGATTAAGAATTCCGGTAAGAGAAACTTCCACGTTTTAGTGAGAAAAGAAAAAGATATCAATAAACGTGGTAAACCACACGCTTTAAGATGGGCGATTGATGCCTTAGAAAGCCAACATCTTTTCTATAGCTATTACGATATGATGATTATCTTTGACGCTGACAACTTTGTTGATGCCACAATCTTAAAACATATCAATAGCCAATATGCTTCTATTAAAGACAAAAAGAAACCAGTCATGATTCAATGCTACTTAGATAGCAAGAACCACAACAGTCTAGTGGCTCGTGGTTATTTCCAATCCTACCGTGTCACTAATGCTTTCTGGCAAATCTCTAAACAAAAACTTCATTTAAACCCAGCTATTGGTGGTACAGGTTTCGCCGTTACAACCAAGTTCTTAAAAGAAATCGGTGGCTATTCCTGCACATCCTTAACCGAAGACTTAGAAATCCAAACAATCGCCACAGTTAAGAATAGACGTATTGAATATAATGGTAACGCGAGAGTCTATGACGAAAAGCCAACCAAGATTAAACAATCATTTGTTCAAAGAACAAGATGGGCTCAAGGTCACTGGTGGTTATTCTTCAGATACACACCTTTATTATTCATCCAACTCTTCAATCCATTCACCATTAAGAACTTCTTCAAGAAGCTCGATATGATTATGTATTTAGCGGCCCGTTTATTCTCTATCGTGTCTTCCGTTACTATCTTACTCAACATCTTCTATTTAATCAGTTGCTTAGTCATCGGTAGAGATTCCGCTTATGTCCCATTATGGGCGCAATATATGAATATCGGCATTTTAGTGTTAACTATCGCCGTCATTCCATTATCATCCTTATACGATGGTTCTAAAGAAGAAAAGAAACACATCCTTAGAGATTTAATTCCAAATATCATTGGTATTTACCTTGTTGGTCTTATCGACTTATTAATTGGTTATCCAGGTTTATTCAAATGTGGTAACCAAAAGGTTTGGAAGAAGACCACTCACTGCGTTACATCTTTAGATAAATCTATCGGTAACGCTACAAATCATGAAGTGAAAGAAGCCCATATTTAATATGAAAAAAGTCATGCTCGTTTTTGGCACAAGACCAGAAGCCATTAAAATGTGTCCATTAGTCAATGAGTTAAAGACTAGAAAAAGTCTAGAAACCATTGTCTGTGTTACTGGTCAACATAAAGAAATGTTAACCCAAGTGTTAGACACATTTAATGTTGTTCCTGACTACAATCTTTCCATCATGAAAGAAGGTCAAACTTTGTTTGATATTACCACTAATATCTTGCATGGCATTAAAGAAGTCTTAGAAAAAGAGAAACCAGATGTCGTCTTAGTGCATGGTGATACATCTACTACATTTGTCACCGCCTTAGCCTGTTTCTATTTACAAATCCCAGTGGGTCACGTTGAAGCGGGTCTCCGCACTCATAACATCTATTCTCCATATCCTGAAGAATTCAATAGACAAGCTGTTTCTATTGTTAGCAAATATAACTTTGCGCCAACTAGACTAGCGATGAAAAATCTTCTCGATGAAGGTAAAGATCCTAAATCCATCTATGTCACTGGTAACACCGTCATTGATGCTATGGCGCACACAATCAAGAAAGATTACACCCATCCAGAATTAGACTGGGTTGGAAAAGATAAGTTAATCTTCATCACTGCACATCGTAGAGAAAACCTCGGTCAACCAATGCACAACATGTTTAGAGCGATTCGTCGTGTCTTAGATGAACATCCTGACTGTAAAGCAGTCTATCCAATCCATATGAATCCAATCGTACGTAAAGCCGCAGACGAAGAACTTGGTGATTGCGATAGAATTCATATAATTGATCCAATTGAAGTATTCGACTGTCATAACTTTGAAGCAAGAAGCTACTTAATCCTTACAGATAGTGGTGGTATTCAAGAAGAAGCTCCAGCTTATGGTGTTCCAGTCTTAGTTATGAGAGATACCACTGAAAGACCAGAAGGTGTTGAAGCCGGTACACTCAAACTCGTAGGCACTAGTGAAGAAGTTATTTATAACGAATTTACTAAGTTATTAACTGACGAAAAGGAATATCACAAAATGGCTCATGCCGCTAACCCATATGGTGATGGTCATGCCTGTAAGCGTATCGCTGATATCCTTGAAGGAAAGAACTACAAACCATTTTTGAACTAAAAGGCCTTATGGGTCTTTTTTTGATTAGGACACGACATTTTTGTTAATGCCTTTTTATGGTGTTGAAACTATTATTAGTTTTATGTAAACTATAGGCATTGAGAAATAAAGAGGATTTTATAATGAAAAAAAGTTACCTTTTAGTTTCCGCTGTCATGGCCATGTGTTTATGCGCATGTCAAAACAATCCTGGCTCTAACAGTGGAAAATCATCTGAACCAAAATTCGAACCAGTTGTGACTCCAACAATGGAAGTTGGTTTCAAAGCTATTGAAAACGATTGCATGGTTCCAGAACACGTCCAAAAATATGTCGACGCAATGCATGAACAAGAAGCCTATATTACCTATCCACATCGTGTAGATAGACTTAACTGTAATATGGACTGGCAAACAGCTGCCGACCAAAGCGATAAAGGCGATGGCGTCACATATGATGACGACCACTCCGGTGGCGTTGACGTTTGCCAAATGTTAAACCGTAACATGGCTTATGAAAACGTCCCAATCGAATTAAAGTGGGAAGCTGATGGTCAAGACTTCAGCGATGCCAAAATTGTCTTCTGGTCAAAAGCTGACCAAAGTGACAAACGTGAAGTTCCAGTCGCTGAAGATGGTGCTTCCGCCAAATTACCAAACTTATTCCGTAGTACAAAGTACTATTATCAATTAGTTAAAGGTGAAGAAGCTTCACAAATGAAGAACTTCGTCACTGGTGACTACACCAGAATGATTA